>JAIVJE010000307.1 GCA_020200195.1 Acidobacteriota bacterium
CCTTGTTTTTGACAAGGTGCGGAGCGTGTCGCGCGCCTCGGCTGCCTTGTCGAATCTTGGATTCAGCTCGAGCGCGTGGCGCAAGTCGGCGGCGGCCTTCTTGCGGTCCTTCAATCCCAGCGCCACCATTCCTGACGTGAACCAGATCTTCGCGTCGGCGGTTCCGCTTGCCGTAGCCTTGCGGGCGGCATCGCGCGCTTCCTGGTAGTCGCCAGATCGGTACAACACCCATGCCAGCGTACCCCAGGTCAGCGCATCCTGACGCACGGTCAGATCCTTTCGCGCCCAGGCAACAGCTTCCGCGTGTTCCTGACGGACGTCGGCATAGAAGAGCGCCAGCGGCCGGTAATACCCGATGTCGCCCGCGTCAACCGCCTCCCGATATCCTGCAAGCGCGCGCGTGTGCCAGCGGGCCGCTTCGGCGGTGTTCCCCACCTTCTGATGAATGCCTGCGACTGCCTCCATGAATTCCGGCAGGGGCGCGATCGCGAGCGTGCGGTCGTAGAGTGTCAGCGCCTCCGCGGTCCGTCCCTGAGCCGCGCGCAACTCGGCAAGATGCTCGAGCGCCGCAAAGCTGTCCGGCGATATCTCGAGGGCGGCTGTGTACTGGCGCTCGGCAGTGTTCCAGTCTCCGCTGTCGAACGCCATGGACCCCATGCGCACGTGACACCAGCTCGTGACGCTCCCGGGCGCCTGCCGTGCGACCGCGTCGGCGAGCGCCCGCTCGAGAAGCGTCATCGCGCCGCGAGTGTCGCCGCGGTCGTGACGAAAGTTTGCGAGACGCGTATCGATCAGATGTCCTGGCGCCAATTCCGCCAGCTTCGTGTAGGTTGCCTCGGCCTGCGTCAGATCGCCCACTGCAAGTTGGGCATCACCGAGGACGGTATAGGCATAGGGTTCGGCCGGCTCGAGCGCCACGGCCTTCGATGCAAGCTCGATCGCGTCACGGAAGCGATGCCGCGCCGCCTGGGCCGCGGCGAGCTGCGACAACGCCGAGTAGTGGCTGGGGGCTCGCCGTACAGCCTCTTCGAATGCCGCTTCCGCCTTGTGATACAGCCGGAAGTCTCCAGTCTGGCGCGCCTTCGCCAGATACGCGGCCCCGAGACGCGTCGGCGCGATGTGATCGTCCGGATCGCGCGCGACGCGCGATTCCCAGAAAGAGATGGCGGCGTCGATGTCGCCGGGACGCTCCTGCGAGGATACAGACGTCGTGAGCAGCGCCGTCATCACCAATGCGGTAAAGGCAACGGCGCGGCGCATCACTAGTTTCGGTTGCGGGCCGGGATCGGCTTCTCGGGACCGTGGGGCGGTGCGAAGAATGGAAAGTCCGTGAGAAATGGCACATCATTGCCGTTGACCCCGTCTCCGGCGACCGCTCCCTTGCTCGCGGCGTTCAGCAGGATGTCGATCACGTCGTCTTCGGGCCGGCGCCCGTTGAGAAAGCCGGCCGTCCGGCTCGTGTCGAAGCTCGCGACGTCTGGAAGCAGCACGGCGTCGACGAGCGTCGATGAATACGCATTATCGCCGTTGATCGCGACCAGGCTTGCGATCGCTGCGTCACGGAACAACCGGTCCTCTGTGGGCGCGGCTCGATTGAACGCGTCCTTCAGCCGCGCCGGGATCGTCACGGTGCTGACCGCCGGAAGCGCCGTGCGATCGATCTGCACGAACAGCCCGCGATGGGCGTCCGTCTGGAACGGCGAAGACGAGCGAATCGTCGTGTGGGCGCGGCTGGTGGTGGCCCAAAGCCGAACGGCGCTGCCCGACGAGCCTCGCAGCGACGCCGCGGGCACTTCGATCACGAGCGCGGAACAGTTCAACGCGGCAAAGAAATCGAGCCCGGGCGCGCGTGTGAGTGGACCGCCGGGCTGCGCGCCGATCAACCGCAGTACCCAGATCAGATCGATGAAGAAGGGGTCGTCGCGGAGTCCCGCAAACACACGAGTGACGTCGCCGCTGCCGGCGACGACCGTGCCGTTGGCAGGGCCTGTGGCGTTCGGCGCGGTGTCGAGTACGTGGCTCGTGGTGCCGACCGTCCGCGGACGCGCCGGGCCGCGCACGGTGAAGGTCTGCGGTCCCGGTGTCGTCGGCGTGAACGTCGTCTGGATGACCAGATCCTCGACGTTGTCGCCGGTATTGTCGATCTTGAACTCGTAGAGGACGTCAGGGCCAAACGCGACCTGGATGGCTCCACCAATCGAGAACGGATTGACCGTCGCCGCCAGCACCACATTGCCGTTGTTCGGGTTGACGAACGCAAAGACGTCGAGGAGGTCGGCACGCCCGTCCTCGCTGATGCCGGGCGCGTCGCGATGATCTGCCATATGCGCGGGGCTGACGAGCATTATCGCCACTACCACCATTGTCGCCACCGAGCCCGCCACCATTCGCATGGGCTCCTCCTTGCAGTTGAAACATTTCGCCTTTGCTCGCCGTTTCCGTCGCCGGAAATATCCGCTGTGAGTCTACGCGAATTCTCACCAGCTCCTCGTCAGTTGTTCCGGACTTGTGATGAAAACAGCCAGAGCAACGTCACAGCGGGCCAAGAGCGTCCTCCGGCGCCCGCCGGAATGAGGCAGGGTTGATCGCCCGATACTTATAGAGCTCTGCGGCGACAGCTTCGAACAGCTCGCGGAGGCTCTCCGGTAGCACGCGTCCTTCGGCAAGCATTGCGGCCACGCCGACTCGATCCTGACACCGTCTCATGTCCGTCCGCGATATCGCGCAGGCCCTCCGCTGAGATCGCCGCCCGGTAGCCCCTTCAGATTCAACAGGTGCATTCTCTACAGTCGGATTTGTTCGCCTTCGCTCGCGGTCTCCGTCGCCGGAAATACTCGCTGCGAGTCCAACCGAATTCGGACCAGTTCCTCGTCCGTCCTGCCGGGCTTGTGATGAAACAGCCAGAGCCCGCCGATATCGTGCGCCGCCGCGAACTCGACGCACTGCCGCCAGTCGCTATGGCCCCACCCCTTGTGCTGTGGAAGCTCCTCCGGCGTGAAGTGCGCATCGAGGATCAGCGCCGCGGCCCCGCGCGCGAAATCCGCCAGCGGTTCATCGAAGGCGGGATTGCCGAACTCGTGGTCCGTCGCATAGACGACGTCGCCCGTCATCCCGCGCACCCGATACGCGAGCGCGCCGCCCGGGTGGTTCAGCGGCACCGCTGAGAGATCGAATCCGCCGATACGCAACGGCCCCGGCTGGATCAGATTCACGGACGGCCGGTTCGGGAGGTGTTCATACGGCACGGGGAAAAATGGAGACTGAAAAATCGTGTTCACCCAGGCGACATCGTAGTTCTTGAGAATCGGCGCGAAAATCTGCGGTTTCCATCCGGGCGCGTACAGCTGTGCAAGGAACGGCAACCCCTGCAGGTGGTCCCAGTGATAATGCGTCAGGACGATCGGCAGCTCTCGTGGCGCGCCACCGATCTTCGGGCCCAGGCCGACGATGCCCGAGCCGGCGTCGAAGACGATTTCGGCGCCGGTCTGTTCGTCGGAGATTTCGAGGCACGGGGTGTTGCACCCGTGGCCGATCGCCGCGGGAATCGCCCAGGGCACAGAGCCCCGGACGCCCCAGAAACGCACGCGCATTACACCCCTCCCGTCAGTCGTCCGCTCGCTTCGCGCACGCGGCGTGCGAGCTGGCGCAACAACTCCTGCGTTCGTATTGGATCGTCGACGATCACGCGGCCGAACGTGTCACGCGTCACGCGGCGGAGCTGTGCGTCGGTGAGCGCCACCACATCCGCCGACCGTGGTTCGTCGAGCAACAGGCTCATCTCTCCGACCCAGGCACCGGGCCCCAGCGTGGACAGCGTCACCGCTCGACCCTCCGGCGCATGTCTCCGGACTTCGAGCGTACCGCGCTCGACCAGATACGCCTCGTTGCCCGGCTCCCCTTCCCGCATGACGGCTTCCCCGGCCGAGACCAGTCGATAGCCGCACGTCCCAAACGGACAGGGATACTTTGCCGTGTGATAGAGCTTTGCGCAAACTGTCGCCCCGCCCCACCGCTGTTGGTAGGCCTCCGCCGCGAAGAGGGCGCCGGCGAGGGGACCCACGAAGTAGATCCACTGGTCCTGAAACGTGGGGACGAGGGCGGCGGGCGCTATGCTGCGCGCCGGATTCAGGCTTGTGCCCGACACCGGAGCTTCGATCATCACCAGCAGCGCGACCAGGCTCCCGGCGATCAGACCGGTTCGCGCCGCCACGCGCGGCTTGTTCACGCAGATGAAGATGGTGAACGCCAGTGCAAACGTGATGATGGCCTCGGCGATGAGGGCGCCGGGCCAGCCCCACCCGGCACCTGGAACCGTCGCCGCGTAGTGAACGCTCTCGACGAGCGGTCCCCACGCGAGTCGGGCGGCGGCCGCACCGGTAAACGCCCCGAGAAACTGCGCAATCACGTACGCCACGGCGTCATTGGTGCCAATCTTGCCGAGCCGCCAGAAACCGAGCGTCACGGCCGGATTGATGTGTCCCCCGCTGCGCTGACCGAGCGACGAATACACCACGGCCGTCGCGCCGCCGGCGAACAGAATGCCCGTGATCAGCCGTCGAAGCGCTGGGCTGTCGATTTCCGGGACCGGAGACCCGTGGCCCCATATGAACGCGACCGCCGTGATCCCCCAGAACAACATCAAAGCGGTTCCGGCAAATTCACACAAATAGATCGGCAGATTGCGGCGCATGGGCAGCCTGCGGATAATAGCGCACTACGACCGGGACTGTCCGGCGATAGCCGCGCAGCTGGTCGCGCGTGACTGGAGCTCGCAGCCGTATCATGCCTACCGCCGAACATCGCCGCCTGGCGGAACCGTCCACGTCGATCGTGCCGCCGTGGCGACGCTGGGGGTGTTATGTCTCCGAGCGCGCATGGGGGACGGTCCGCGAAGACTACAGCCCGTACGGTGACGCGTGGAACCATCTACCGCACAACCAGGCGCGCAGTAAAGCGTATCGGTGGGGCGAGGACGGGATCGCGGGCCTGTGCGATCGCTACCAGCTCCTCATCTTCTCGCTCGGCCTGTGGAACGGCCGCGATCCGATTCTCAAGGAGCGACTGTTCGGTCTCACGTCGAGCGAAGGCAACCGCGGCGAAGACGTCAAGGAGTACTACTTCTACCTCGACGCCATGCCGACCGGCAGCTACATGAAGCTGCTCTACAAATACCCGCAGGCGGAGTATCCGTACGGACGGCTGCTCGAGGAGAACCGGCGGCGCGGCGGCGGCGGCATGGAGTTCGAGCTTCTCGACTCCGGGGTGTTCGAGGGGGACCGCTACTTCGACGTCGTCGTCGAATATGCGAAGGCGGATCCGGAGGACATCTGCGTACGGGTCGAGGTCTTCAATCGCGGCCCAGAGGATGCCCCGATACACGTGCTGCCCCATCTGTGGTTTCGCAACACGTGGGGGTGGGGACCGGTACGCGGACCGCAGCCGGAGATCCGGCGCGGAGCTTCCGGCCAGGGCTTCCAGTCGCTCGCCGCCGACGACGCGGCCGCTCAGCCGCTGCCAAACCTCATGTTCGATTACCGGCTGGGCACGCGTCATCTGTACGCGCCCGACGGCGGGTTCCCGCTCTTCACCGACAACGAGACCAACGCCGAGGCGGTGTACGGACCGGCCGCCCGATCCGCAAGCGAGTTCACCAAGGACGCCTTCCACCGGCGTGTGGTGTACGGCGACGCCTCCACCAATCCGGCGGAGGTCGGCACCAAGGCGTGCGTGCATTACCAAGGCGTGGTGCCCGCCCACTCGTCACTCGTGTGGCACCTCCGGCTGACGCCAGGCGCGATAACGGATCCGCTCGCTGATGTCGAGCGGCTCGTGACACAGCGCCGCTCCGAGGCGGACGAGTTCTACGCCGCGATCCACCCGCCACAGGCGTCGGCGGATGAGCGTCTGGTCCAGCGGCAGGCGCTCGCCGGCATGCTCTGGACCAGGCAGATTTACCTGTTCGACGTGAGTCAGTGGCTCGACGGCGACGATCCGCGGATGCCGCCTCCAGCGTCTCGCCGCCGGATCCGCAACGCGAGCTGGCGGCATCTCAACTCGATGCGGATCCTGTCGATGCCGGACAAATGGGAGTACCCGTGGTTCGCCGCGTGGGACCTCGCGTTTCACTGCGTCGCGATCGCGCTGGTCGATCCGGCGTTTGCGAAGGACAACCTGTGGCTGCTTCTGTTCGAGCAGTTCCAGCACCCGAACGGCCAGATCCCCGCGTACGAGTGGGAGTTCTCCGACCTGAACCCGCCCGTGCACGCCTGGGCGTGCTGGCGCGTGTACAACCTGGAGAAGGAGCGGACAGGCAAGTCGGATGTCGAGTTTCTCGAGAAATGCTTCCAGAAGCTACTCATCAACTTCGCGTGGTGGGTGAACAAGGTCGACAGCCAGGGGATGAACGTCTTCGAGGGAGGCTTTCTCGGCCTCGACAACATTACGGTCGTCGATCGGAGCGAGAGGCTGCCGGATGGCGCAATTCTCGAGCAGTCGGACGCGACCGGCTGGATGGGGTTTTTCTGCCTGCACATGATGCGGATTGCGATCGAGCTGTCCGCGCACAACCGCGTCTACGAAGGGATGGCGACGAAGTTCTTCCAGCACTTCATCTACATCGGCGGCGCCATGAAGAAGATGGGCGGCCGTGATTACCAGCTCTGGGACGAAGAGGACGGTTTCTTCTACGACGTTCTGCGGTACCGCGACGGCTCGTTCCACAAGTTCGAAGTGCGGTCGCTCGTCGGGCTGATTCCGCTGTTTGCGATCGACGTGCTCGAAGAGGACAAGATCGACGATCTGCCGTTCTTCTTCAACGACGTGCACTGGTTCATCCGGAACCGCCCGGACCTCGTCGGTCAGGCGTGCTATACGGAAACGCGTGACGGCGAGCGGCGCGACGTGCTGTCGATCGTGGACCGCCATCAGCTGACGCGGCTGCTCCAGCGCGTCTGGGACGAGTCCGAGTTCCTGTCGGTCGGGGGCATCCGCAGCCTGTCGAAGTTCCACGAGCACCATCCGTTCACGTTCGGTGCCGGTACGGTGCGCTACGAGCCGGCTGAGGCGGACGTGAAGATCAAGGGAGGCAACTCCAACTGGCGGGGCCCGATCTGGTTTCCGACCTCATATCTGCTCATCGAGTCGCTCCAGAAGTTCGGCGCGGCGCACGGCCCTGGCTTCGCGGTCCCCACTCCGGCGAGCGGCGGGACACCGATCGCGCCGGGAGAGATGGCGCGAGAAGTCGCCAACCGTATGATCTCGATGTTTACGCGCGGCGCGGACGGCCGGCGCCGCATTTACGGCGGCACGGAGCGCTTCCAGACGGATCCATACTGGCGCGACTGCCTGCTGTTCAACGAGTACTTCCACGGCGACAACGGCGCGGGCCTCGGCGCCAATCACCAGACGGGGTGGACGGGCCTCGTCGCGAACCTGATCGACGAATGGCGGCGCTGAATTGATGATCGGCGTGTTGTTACTCGTGGTCCTGGCCGCCACCGACGTCAGCCGGCCCGACGTCGCGGCGGTACCGCAGCGCATTCCGGGGCAGTCAGTTCGTCCCGCATCGATCCAGGGGGTCGTCCGCGACGAGACCGGGCGTGCCGTACCGGGCGTCGAGGTCGCCATCCGGAATCCAGAACGGCGCGCGATCACGAACGCAGACGGCGTGTTCCGGTTTCTCGACGTCAGGCCAGGCGAATACCAGTTGACGCTGACCCGGGAGGGGTTCACACCACTGTCGCAGGCCGGGCTCCGGATTGGCCGCGCCGCGTTCGTCACCGTCGAACTGACGATGAAGCGGCTGGCTTCGACAGGCGCCGCGCCGAAGCCGCTCGAACCCGAGACTCCCTCCTCGCCCTACGGCCGGCGCCCCGCACGGCGTGGCGAGCCGCCGAGCGAAGCCGTCCCGCTGCCGCCGGACGAGCACGTCTACCTCCCCATTCCGGATCGCTGGAACCTGGCGATGCCGGACTGGGATCGGTACGGTGTCCGCGGAGATTATCCCTACGTCAGCGGCAAGTGGTGGGATCCGTACAACACCAACCGGCTCAAGGGGGACTACCCCGTATTCGGGAAACGGACGTTCTTCACCTTTACGGGCGTCAGCGACTCGCTCATCGAAGGACGCAACCTGCCGGTCGCGAGCGCGGTCAGCGCGGCGCGACCGCTGAGCGAGCCGTTCTTCGGGCGGGGCGGCCAGCAATTCCCCGTCACCGTCATCCGGACGTCGTTCGATCTTTTCCGCGGCGATACGGTGTTCCGGCCTGTCGACTGGCGCATCCGGGTCCAGCCGGCGATCAGCGTCAACTACATCAACACCGCCGAATGGGGCGTCGTCAATATGGACGTGCGGCGGGGATCCAACAGGCTCTCGACGCACCTGGGTCTCCAGGAGGCATTCGCGGAGGTCAAGATCGCGGACCTCAGCGACCATTATGATTTCCTCTCGGTCCGCGCCGGCATCCAGGAGTTCAGCAGCGACTTCCGCGGGTTCCTGGCGGTGCTCGAATCTCCGGGCATCCGCTTCTTCGGCACGCTCGCGTCGAACCGGATCGAGTACAACGCCGCGTTCTTCGATCTGCTCGAGAAGGAAACCAACAGCGGCTTCAACGAGTGGAAACGCCGGAAGCAGCAGGTCTGGATTGGCAGCGTCTACATCCAGGACTTCCTGACGCCCGGTTACACAACCCAGTTCAGCGTGCACGGCAGTCGGGACGAAGGGGAACTGCACTACGATCGCAACGGTTTCCTCGTCCGTCCCGCGCCGATCGGCGTGATCGAGGCGAGCGAAGTCCATTCGTACTACCTTGGCTGGACCGGCAACGGCCATATCGGCCGGTTGAACATCAGCCACGCGTTCTACCAGGCGCTCGGCCATGAAAGCGCCAACGCGATTGCGGCGCAGCGAGTGGACATCAACGCGCAGATGGCGGCCGCCGAGCTTTCGATCGACAAGGACTGGCTTCGGATAAAGGGGGCGGTGTTCTACGCGTCCGGCGACGGATCCCCTGACGATGACGAGGCGCGTGGATTCGACGCGATCCTTGATATCCCGGTGTTCGCCGGCGGCCCGTTCAGTCTCTGGAATCGTCAGGGCCTCCGGCTTGCGCAGACCGGCACCGGCCTCGTGTCGCCGAACAGTCTGCTGCCGACGCTCCGGACGAACAAAGACGAGGGGCAGGCCAACTTCGTCACTCCCGGCATCATCATTC
>JAIVJE010000542.1 GCA_020200195.1 Acidobacteriota bacterium
CGCCTGGCGTTCGTTTTTCGATTTCGTCCCGTTTTTCCCGCCACGCGATCCGTGTCAGCTCTGGAATCGTTGTGCCCACCGCCCGGCGATACGTGCCAATCGCGAGGTCCACGTTCAACAGCAGGTCGTCGAGATCCATTGCATATGTCTCGCGTACCGCACGCTCGAGCGATGGCCTGGAGACTTCGAATCCGATGCGATCCCGGTACGCCTGTGTGACATACGCGCCTCTGGCAACCTGTAGCACGTCGAAGGCCAACTCCACCATGACGTGGCGCGCCGGCGAGTCCGCATACAGTGCCCTGTCCCCGACCTTCGTCCGCACCTTCGGATACATCAGCGGCACCGCGCGATTGACGGCAATCGGGTGGCCGGCATTGTCGGAGTTGTAATGCGCCAGCGCACCCAGGGCGAACGCATACTCGTTGGCGTCAGCGGCGCCGCGGATGAGCGACTCGACGAAATCCCCGGATCGCACGTAGTGCGTCAGATTGGTAAAGAGGTGACTGCCGAATGGGTAGTATCCGAGGTCCTGAATCAGCGACCCGCCGTACGCGTACGCGCGCGATTCGGCAAGTTGCGGGGCCGTCAGGCCCTCGAATCGCTGACGCAACAGCGGGACGATGTCCGTGTGCCACACGGCGTCGACGGCGTTCTGATGGGCGAGAACCGAGTACGCTGCGACGTACCGCTGATTGAAGAGAACGCCGGCGAGCGTCAGAACCCCGATGGCGCACCACGACGCGCGCCTTGAAATCGACCACGCCGGTGAGACTCGGTTGCTATTCAACCCCAGCAGGATACACCCGTGGTCACACCTCAGATGCCTTGACGTTCGACAATCAAAACGTGTACCCAGAAACACTCGACTGAGCAGATGCACGTCAGTTGCCAACTTGACGTACGTTGTGGGCGAAGGCCGTGTGGTCGCCGTACTCAGGCGACTCCCTCGCGTTTGAGCAGGTTCCGCTTGCGCTCGGCGCCCCACCGGTAGCCCGACACCGATCCGTCAGTTCTCACCACGCGATGGCAGGGAATGGCAACGGCCAACGGATTCGCGCGGCAGGCCTGCGCCACGGCGCGTGCACCATTCGAAGCGCCGATGCGTGCTGCAATCTCGGTGTAGCTCGCCGTGGAGCCAATCGGAATCTCGCGAAGCGCCTGCCACACGCGTTGCTGAAACGCCGTGCCGCGCACTTCGAGCGGCAGGTCGAGCCCCAGCGCCGGCGCCTCGACAAAGCCGATCACGCGTGCGACAACCTGCTCGAATGCGGCATCGCCCCCCACGAGCGTCGCGCGCGGGAAGCGGTCCTGGAGATCGTGCACCAGCGCATCCGGATCGTCGCCCATGAGAATGGCGCAGATCCCCTTCGCGCTCTGGGCCACCAGAATAGATCCGAGCGAACACTCGCCCACGGCGAACCGAATCTCTGTACCGGCGCCGCCGGCCCGGTAGTCGGTCGGCGTCATGCCTAACAACTGGTGAGACGACTCGTAGAACCGTCCACCCGAATTGAACCCGGCATCGTAAATGGCATCCGTCACAGTCTTGCTCCTTTTGGTCAGTTCGTTGCGGATCCGTTTCGTCCTGTGCGCGGCCGCATAGGCCTTGGGCGTCACGCCGGTCACGGTCTTGAACACACGATGGAAGTGGTAGGGGCTGAGGCCCGCCCGTTTGGCCAGCGCCGCGAGGCTCGGCGTCTCCGCTGCAGCTTCGATCACGCGGCAGATATCCGCGACTTTCGCCGCATGGAGCTGCTCCAGCGGAGGCTGATCCGGCTTGCACCGGTGGCACGGCCGGAACCCCGCGCGCTCGGCGTCCGCCATCGTCCGATGAAAGCGCACGTTCTTCGGATTTGCCCGGCGTGAGCCACAGGACGGGCGGCAATAGACTCCTGTCGTCTCGACCGAGTAGTAGAACGTGCCATCCGCCTGGGGCTCCCGAGCCACGACGGCAGCCCACCTCGGGTCGTTCTCTGCCGGAACATCACCCTGCATTTGTTTCGCCGGCATCTCTTTGGTTATCGTCGCACGTATCACTTTGATCTCCAGAAGCCCGGCCATCCCTCTGTCTTCCCCACTATGACGCGTCTCCCGGCCCAGGCCACTCCGTCTCTTGCGATTGAATCGAGAATGGGGACAGCCACCTTTTTCAGGCGACGCTCGGAAAAAGGTGGCAGTCTCCATTTTCTACGGCGCGTTTGACCGGCCGCCCCCAGTGCGGTATTAATAGTGCAAGTGATGTCCTCCACGTTGCACGGAATCGGCTGCACCTGTAGTCGGCCCTTCAGGGGCCTGGGGCCGTTCGTGCGCGCGTCGGTGAACACGACCTAGTCTCCGCTGAGTCACCAGCGCTGGCAC
>JAIVJE010000543.1 GCA_020200195.1 Acidobacteriota bacterium
GCATTCGGGATCGCCGTAGTCGTGCGCGAATGTCCCTTCTTCATAGAACCCCGCGCGTGTGCACCCCTGGTGCACCGTCCTGCCGAAAAGCCATGCCGGCCGACCGAGCTCGTCGAATGCAGGCAGTGGGCCGAGCCCCTGAAGAAACAACAGGATGGCAAAGACCGTTTCGGTGAAGTTGTCGCCAATGGGCGCGCAGCCCGGAATGTTGATGACCGGCAGGCCGAACGCGCTCCGGTAGTCCTTGCCGAGTGAGTCCATGACACTCATCGATCCCGTCGGATTCCCCTCGGCAGCGGGAATTCCGCCCCATGTCGCGCAGGTCCCGATGGCGATCGTCGCCGCAGCGCCAGGTGCGAGTCGATGGAGCCAAGTCGCTGTGGGCGTGGGGTGCTTTACGGCGCCGTAGTCGGCCTCGCCGCTGATCGCCTCCACCCCCATTGCGGAGAAATACCCACCGGTGCGCTGGGCGATCCGCTCGTCGGCCACCGAACCCTCGAAGACCAGAACGTACGGGTCGCCAAGCCGGCCATCCGCGGCATCCTTGAAGGACTGCGTGAACTGGTCGCCCGCCTCGACCGCGAGAACCGGATGATGCAGCAGCACCTTCGGCATTGCCGGCACGATCCCGAGCAGCAGTCCCTCGATCCCCGGATTGGTCGCGCCGGTCACGGCGATCGAGCACCCGTCACAACTCATACCGGCCAGCCAATACACGTGGACTGTCTTCAGAGGGCCGAGCGGAAGACGCTCGCGTTTGTGTTCCGGCTCCGTTTCGGGAATTGAGGGCTGGCCGCCTCGGACCTGTTCCGCCGTCGCCGTTTCCGCCATGATCTCTCCTGTCAGCAGATTCGCGGCAGCTGCTCTCCTGCCAGCATCGTCACCACGCGCTCACCACCGACACGCGATCGCATCACCACCATGCCGCGATGTTCGTCGACCACTTCTCCAACAACGGCAGCACGCGCACCCAGAGGGTGGGCGCGCATGACCTCGATTACCCGGTCCGCTTCATCCCTCGGCACGATTGCAATCAGCTTGCCTTCGTTTGCCACGTACAGGGGATCGAGACCCAGGATCTCGCACGCGCCGCTGACCTCCGCTCGAACCGGAATCGCGGTTTCAGACAGGGACATGCCGACATGGGATGCAGCGGCGATTTCGTGCAGCGCGCTCGACACCCCGCCGCGCGTCGGATCACGCATGCACCGGATACCCGGACACACCTCCAGCATGACACGCGTCAGGTCGGCCAGAGCCGCGGTGTCGCTCTCGAGTGTGGTCTCGAACTCGAGGTTCTCTCTCACCGACATGATGGCGATGCCGTGGTCGCCGATCGTTCCGGAAAGGATGATGCGATCGCCCGCACGACATGACGCCGCGGACAGCGAACGGCCGGCAGGCACGAACCCGACGCCCGAGGTCGTGATGAAGATCTGATCCCCTTTGCCACGGTCGACCACCTTCGTATCCCCCGTTACGAGAGTGACCGCCGCGGCGTCGCAGGCTTCTCGCATCGATACGACGACGCGGCGGAGATCGTCAATCGGCAGCCCCTCCTCGAGGATGAACGCGGCACTGAGGAATAACGGCGTCGCGCCCCCCATCGCCAGATCGTTCACGGTGCCGTAGACAGCGAGCTTCCCGATGTCGCCGCCTGGAAAAAAGATCGGGCGAACGACGAAACTGTCCGTCGTGAACGCGAGCGTCGCCTCCGCGTGCGGACGCAGCGAGCAGCTGGCCTGGTCTTCAAGTCTGGACAGGATTTCGTTGCCGAGCACCGGAAGGAACAGGTGATGAATCAAATCAGCCGACAGGCGACCACCGCTGCCGTGGCCGAGCAGGACGCGATCGTGCTGTGCAAACGGGAGCGGGCAGGACCCGAGGAGATCGGCGACGGTCGGCCGCGCTGGAGACCCTGGGTTTCGATGGCGCTGACCGCAAACCTCTGTTCCGCGTCGAAGGTCGCGTAGGCAGGCGTGAGACGGAGTCCACTGCGTGGAATATTGCCGACGCCGCGCCACTTGCGGTCGCACACCTCGAATACTTCGTCGATCAGGGCCCGGGACGCGGGATTCCCCTCGCGTCTCACTGCACGGCCGTAGGCGTTCTCGACTTCGGCGCGCCGTTCTTCGAGCTGTCGGATTGCCAGCAGCAATCCTTCAAGCATATCGACCGGTTCGAATCCGGTAATGACGATCGGCACGCGGTACTTGCTGGCAAGCGGTTCGTACTCTTCGTATCCGACAACCGTACAGACGTGCCCGGGACCGAGGAACGCCTGCACGCGGTTATCCGGCGCCTCCAGAATTGCCGTCATCGCCGGCGGCACGAGCACGTGTGACACGAGAACGCTGAAGTTCGTCAGGCCGCGGCGGGCCGCCATCCACACCGCCATGGCATTCGGCGGCGCCGTAGTCTCGAACCCGATGGCGAAAAACGCGACCTGCTTTCCTGGATGGGCTGCCGCGATCGCGACCGCGTCCAGCGGCGAGTACACGACCCGCACGTCACTGCCGTGCGATTTCAGCTGCAACAAATCCCCGGCGGAACCTGGAACGCGCAACATGTCGCCAAACGAGCAGAAGATCACGTCCGACCGCGACGCGATGGCATGCGCACGATCGATCGTCTCGAGCGCAGTCACGCATACCGGACAGCCGGGCCCATGGACCAGCTCGATGCCCTGCGGCAGCAGCTCATCGATGCCGTACTTGACGATCGTGTGCGTCTGGCCGCCGCACACTTCCATGATCGTCCACGAGCGTGTGGCTACGTCCTCAATCGCGCGCACCAGCTTCCGCGCGGCTGCCTCGTCACGGTATTCGTCGAGGAACTTCATGACTCTTCCACTCGAAGCTCGTCCAGTTGATCCATCCCCTCGAGGAACTCGAATACCTTATGGGCCTCCGCCTCATCGACACGCTGCAGGGCGAAACCCACGTGGACGATGACGTACTCGCCAGGCTGCGCGTCGGGCACATGGTGCAGGCAGACGCGTTTGATGACGCCGTTGAAATCCACTTTTCCCATCAGGATCTCGTGATCCCGCCGGCCGCAACCGCAAGCTGGCCCAGACTCACACCGCCATCACCCGGCGGCACCATGCGATGACCGAACACACGGAAGCCGGCTCGCGAGAGCCGCGCTTCGCAGTCGAGGGTGAGGATGACGTTCAGAAACACGCCGCCTGACAGCACGACCGCCCCGATTCCGGTGCGTTCGCGAAGTCGAACGCACACGCTCTCTACGACATCGGCCAGCGCCACGTGAAAACGCCGCGCGATCGTGGCCGGCGACCGGCCAAGGCCGGCGTCACGGCAAGCCTCCGTGATAATCGGGCGGGTGTCAATCGTGAGGCGGTCCCCTTCCGGCTCGAGGTGGTGGGGGTAGCCGCGGTCAGCGTCTACCTCGCCGGCGAGCCACTCGAGTTGCATGGCGGCCTGCCCCTCGAAGCTCACGTGATCTCTGACCCCGGCGATGGCTGCAATCGCATCGAACAGGCGTCCTGCGCTGGACGTGCGTGGCGTGTTCACACCCCGCTCGATCATGCGCATGACCGTCCTGACGCAGTCCTTGCCAACCCGCTGCTCGATTGCCGCTGGACTCAGACCCGCATCGAGCAGATGGGCGAGCGCCATCCGCCAGGGTTCGCGAACCGCCTGATCGCCGCCCGGAAGTGCGACCGGGCGAAGATGCGCCGCACGGTGGACGGAGCGCGCGTCTCCGACGAGGAATTCACCGCCCCATACGGTCCCGTCCTCGCCGTAACCGGTCCCGTCGAACGCGACGCCGATCACGGGCTCGCTGAGCCCGTGTTCGGCCATGCAGCTGGCCACGTGCGCGTGATGATGCTGAACCGCCATGGTTGTGAGACCGGCGGCAGCCGCTCGTTCGACGGCGTACCTCGTGGAGCCATAACCGGGGTGAAGATCGTGAACGATCACGCGAGGTTCAATCGCCAAAAGCCGCTCGTACAGATCAATATCGCGGCAGAAGGCACGATACGCGCTGAGCTCATCGAGGTCGCCAATGTGGTGGCTGACGAACCCGTCGCGACCGCGGCCGAGCGCGAAGGTGTTCTTCAACTGTCCCCCAACGGCGAGCACCGGCTCCGCACAGGGAAATGGAAGGCGCACTGGACGCGGCGCCTGGCCCCTCGACCGCCTGACTGGCAGCTCACGCCCTCGGGCAGCCCTCGTGACACCGTCGTCGCAGCGCACGCGAATCTCGCGGTCGTGCGTGAGAAACACGTCAGCGATGGGCGCCAGCCGGGTCAGCGCATCCGCATCCTGATACGCAATCGGCTCGTGAGACCTGTTACCGCTGGTCATCACCAGTGGCCTCCCCATCTCACGCATCAACAGATGATGGAGTGGCGTGGACGGTAGCATGACGCCGAGGTTGGGACAGCCGGGCGCGACACCTTCTGCAGGCGCGAGCGGTCCGGGCGAGGCCCGCCGTGGCAGCAGCACAATCGGCCGCGAGCTGGCGGCGAGGAGCTCGCGCTCAGCCGTGTCGATCCTGCACGCCGCGGCAGCAGCCTCAGTTGACTCGAACATCACTGCGAACGGCTTCTCGTCGCGATGCTTGCGCCGCCGCAACTCGCTAACGACAGTTTCATTGGTGGCGTCGCATGCCAGGTGATATCCGCCCAGGCCCTTCACCGCGGCAATGCCGCCGCCCCGGAGGGCGGCAGTCAGGCGCGCGAACGGTTCCCCTGGCATTGGCGCTCCATCGCGGTCGAGCAGGCGGACGCGAGGACCACACGCCGCGCAGGCGATCGGCTCGGCATGAAACCGACGGTCTCCCGGGTTGTCGTACTCCCGTTGACACGCCTCACACATCGGGAAGACTGCCATCGTCGTGCGCTGACGGTCGTAAGGCACGCCCGTCACGATCGTCAGCCGGGGCCCACACGCCGTACAGGTGATGAAGGGATATTGGAACCGTCGGTTGGACGGGTCGAAGAGCTCCGCAAGACATGCGTCGCATGTCGCCAGGTCGGGCGACACACGCACGTCCACCCGAGCATGACCGGCTCCGGAATCACTGACCTCGATCCGGAAGCCGGCATCACCTCGAACAGGGAGGGCTGCGGTTACGTACCCGTCGATGGTCGAGTGCGATGGCGGAGAGCCGACGAGCTCCGCTTCGAACCGCTCGAGTTCTGCAACCTGTCCCTCGACTTCGATCAGGACACCGAGAGGATCGTTACGAACGAAGCCAGTGAGGGAGAAGCGGGAGGCAAGGCCGTAGACAAACGGGCGAAAGCCGACGCCCTGGACGATACCGCGAACAGCGATGCTTCGCCTCTGCATGCCGACCTGTACGAACCGGGCAGTGAAAGGTCGAGTTTTCGCCGCCGTTCGGTCCGATGATAG
>JAIVJE010000308.1 GCA_020200195.1 Acidobacteriota bacterium
GCGTCTCGAGTGCGACGGGCGCGGCGACGTACATCGAGTCGTCCGCACCGGCCTCTTCGAAGCCGGCGAGCGCTTCTGACGCGGACGCGAACGAACGCCGGGTGTCGAGCTGAAGCGCTCGCGCGAGCCACACGCGCAGTCCGTCGGATACAGGCTGCCCTTCCCCATGGGCAACGCGCTCACGCGCGCCGTTGAGCAGCGCGGCGATTTGGTGCGGAAATTCCTCGGCGCGCAACGGCCGCCCGAGAATCAGCGCAAGCGCCACGAGTCCGATGCCGATGACGTCAGCGCGGTGATCGAAGCGCGCCATCCCAGCGCTCGGCGGCAGGGCGACCCTGAACTCCTGCCACAGGCGCTCGCGGGTAAACTGCAGCTGCTCCACCGCGCCGGCGAGCACGTGTTCGACAATCACCAGACGCGCGTGTGGGGTCACCACGAGCCGTTCGGGTGCAATCAGGCCATGCGCGACCTCGCGGGCGTTCTCGTGCAGCAGCGCGACCGCCGGCACGAGCTGGCGGATCAGACACAGCGCGGCGTTGATGTCGATCGGGATCTTCTGTTCGTGGGTCACGCGCAGAATGTCGGAGAGCCGCGTCCCCTCGACGTGGTCCGACACGATCGCGAGGCCGCCAGCCTGAAGCCGGTCGATGCGCCGCACCCGCGCGTAGTAGCCGTGGCGGAAATTGGCGAGCCGCGCGGCGCGTTCGCGCAGCGCGAACTCGAACGACGGCACGGCCGTCAGCGAAGCGCGAACCCGGAGGATCTGCAGCAGCTCGCCGGTGGCGCCATCGGCAGCGACGACACGCTCGCCGAGCCCGTCGGCGAACAGTGGCGCTTCAGGGCGCTCGGTGGACTCAGGCGCAAAGGACATAGGCGTTGTTCGGAAGCTGATGGCGGACTGCCGACTGCGACCGCGTGGGCCCGCGCACAAATAATGAACGCGACACGGGCGCCGCGCGTGTGGCGCAGTTGCAACGCATAGTCCACTGCGGTACCGGACTTCACGAATGACCGCAAGTAACGCTCCCATCAACACTTGATGCCGCTCCGTCGACCATCGCCTGCCGCGGGGTCTTTGACAAGCCTGTCGCGCCGTACGCGGTTTTGTAAGCCGCCGCCGCGCCCGCATCGACGGGAACGGCACGCTGGAAAACCCCCACTCATGCCGCTATGCTTGTCCTCCCTGCGCCGCGCACGTGCGGGCAGTTGCACGTTTACCAGGGACACTCCGACCGCCCACCGGACTGATTCCCTGTGAGGAGAGGATGCGATGAGGTGTTCCACCCGCTACAGGCCATGGCTTGCGGGTGCGGCTCTGGCCGTGGCCGTCACGCTCGTTCCGGTCTCCGCCCAGCAGGCGCAGGAGAAGCTCGACCTCGATGCCATTTATCGCATCAAAGAAGAGGGCCTGCAGCGGTCGAAGGTCATGGAAATCATGAGTTGGCTGACCGATGTCTACGGTCCGCGGCTGACCAATTCGCCGGGCTACCGGAAATCGGGCGACTGGGCGGTGAAGGAGATGACGTCGTGGGGACTCGCCGACGTCAGGCTCGAGCCGTTCGCGTTCGGCCGCGGCTGGTCGAACGACAAGTTCTACGCGATGGTGACGACCCCCGGGGGCAGCTTCGGTTTGATCGGTCACCCACAAGCGTGGACGCAATGCTGGCCGTCATCGACACACCCGAAGCGCTCGCCAGCTACAAGGGAAAGCTCAGGGGTAAGTTCGTGCTCACACAAGCGCTGCGCGACGTGAACGCGCTCTGGATTCCCCCCGCCAAGCGGTATACCGAAGAGGAGCTGCGCGCGCTCGAGCGCGAGACCGACGTCGATCCCCGTCCCGCACGTGCGGGCGGCCCCGGGGCGAGAGCGGGCGGTCCCGGTGGCGGCCGCGGAGGTCCGTCGACGTTCGCCCAGCAGTTGATGCAGTTCTACAAGGAGGAAGGCGTCCTCGCTCTCATCAGCGCCGGCCGTGGCGATGGCGGTACGGTCTTCGTTCAGGGTGGACGCGGCGTCGGCTCGCGCGAGCCGGGGGCGGACCTCGGAGTGCCGTCGGTGGCGGTCGCGATCGAGCATTACGGCCGCATCGCGCGGACGCTCGCGAAAAATATGCCGGTCTCCATCGAGATGGAAGTGAAGAACACATTCTCGGACGACACGAAGTCCTTCAACGTCGTGGCCGAGATTCCTGGAACGGACAAAGCGGATGACGTCGTCATGGTCGGCGCGCACTTCGACTCGTGGCACGGCGGAACCGGGGCGACCGACAATGCGGCCGGTTCGGCGGTCATGATGGAGGCGCTGCGGATCCTCAAGACGAGCGGCGTGAAACTGCGCCGCACGGTCCGCATCGGCCTCTGGGGCGGTGAGGAGCAGGGACTCATCGGCTCGCGCGAATACGTCAAGCAGCATTTTGCCGATCGGGCCGACATGGTGCTCAAACCGGCGCACTCCAAGCTATCCGGCTACTTCAACGTCGACAACGGCACTGGTGCGATTCGTGGCGTCTATCTCCAAGGCAATGAAGCCATGGCCCCGATATTCGAGGCGTGGATGAAGCCGTTTCACAATCTCGGCATGCGGACCCTCACGATTCGCGACACGGGCGGCACCGACCATCTGTCGTTCGACGCCGTCGGCCTCCCGGGCTTCCAGTTCATTCAGGATCCGGTCGAGTACGATACGCGCACGCACCACTCGAACATGGATGTGTACGAGCGGATCCAGGAACCCGACATGAAACAGAATGCGGTCATCGTGGCGGCGTTCGTTCATCACGCCGCGAACCGCGACGAACGGCTGCCGCGCAAGCCGCTGCCGAAGCCGCAGGGTCCCGGCCGGGGGACCACGACCACGGCATCCGGACGGTAGACCACGTCCGCAAAGTCCTGGACGGCTCTCGTCGGCTTTTTTTGCGCGGTTGCGTTGGTATGGACGTGGCCGCTCGGCGCGCATCTCAGCTCGCGCGTGCCACACGACCCTGGCGACCCGATCCTCAACACCTGGATCCTGTGGTGGAACGCCCACACGTTTCCGTTCACGAACGGATGGTGGGACCCGCCGATTTTTTACCCGATGCGCGGCGCGCTCGCGCTCTCCGAACACCTCGCGGGCATTGCGCTCATCTCCACCCCCGTCCAGCTCGCCGGCGGCAACGCCATCCTGGGGTACAACGTCGCGCTGCTGCTCTCGTACGCGCTGTCGGGCGTGTTCGCCTTCGCGCTCGTGGAACGGCTGACCGGCAGCCGGCTGGCTGCGCTGTGCGCAGGCCTCGCGTACGCTTGCGCGCCTTACCGTGCCGGGCAGCTCGCACACATTCAGGTCCTCACGTCGCAGTGGATCCCCCTTGCGCTCCTCGGCCTGCACGGCTGGCTCGAGACGGGACGCCGCCGCTGGCTGATCCTGTTTGGCGCCGCCTGGCTCGTCCAGGCGCTGTCGAACGGCTATTACCTTCTGTTCGTGCCGGTGCTGATCGTGTTATGGCTCGCCTGGTTCGTGGACTGGCGACGCGCACCGCGAATGGGCCTTGCGATCATCGCCGTGTGGATGGCGGCCTCTCTTCCATTGATTCCGATCCTGCTCAAGTACCGCGACGTCCATGAGACGCTGGCCCTGAGCCGGTCCGCAGGGGACGTCGAGCGCTTCAGCGCTCGCCCATCGTCGTTCTTGAACGCGCCGTACATGCTCGCCGCGTGGCCGCCGCGCAGCGTCCGCACAGAAGAGGACTACCTGTTTCCCGGCGTCACTGGAATCGCGTTGATCGCGGCCGCCCTGGCAGCGCCGCTGTGGCGCAGGCACGGCGGGCGTACGGTATTCCGCCACCGATCCCCGCTGCTCTTTTACGCGGTCGCCGCGTCCGTCATGGCGCTGCTGGCCCTGGGACCTGCGCCTGGCGAGTCTTGGAAGATCCTGATCAGGCCGTACGCCTGGATAGCGTGGCTCCCGGGTTACGAAGCCCTGCGAGTACCCGCGCGCTTCGGCATGCTCTTCGCGTTCTGCCTGTCGATCGCCGCCGGTCTCGCAGTCCATCAGATCACTCCGTCGAGACGGGCGGCGCGATTTGCGCTTGCGACCGTCGCGATCGCGGGCATCGCGCTGGACGGCTGGTACGAGCGGATGCCGCTCATGGCTCCCCCGGGACGAGTGGTGCTCCCTGACGTGCCGCACGCAGCCGTGTTCGAGCTGCCGCCGGACGACACCTTCGTCAGCGTGATGTCGATGTACCGCGGCATCTTCCACGGACGCCCGTTGATCAACGGATACAGCGGACACATGCCGCCGCACTACACGATCGTGTCGCTGGCGCTACGCCGCGGCGATCCGTCGGCCGTGCTGGAACTCGCTCGAGGCCGTCCGCTGATCCTGCTCCTCAGCAGCCGCTCGGACCCATCAGGCCAACTGCAGCGGCTGGTCGAGGCGCTTCCGGGAATCGAGCGCCGGGACGTCAGCAGCGGCGGCAACACGTACGTCTTGCCCGCCCAAGCGCGCGAGCGCGTCGCGCGCGGCGGCGACGCGCTGCCGCACACCGTCACGGAAGAGCCACGCGAGCACGTCGTGTTCGATCTGGGAGCCGAGCGCGTGGCGCGCACGATCGAGTTCCCGTTGCGATGGCGGTACGAGGAAATGGGACTGCGCCTCGCGGTTGAAGTCTCGACCGACCGCGTGCGATGGACGACCGCATGGGAGGGTTTCACGGGCGGCGCCGCGGTTGCCGGTGCGCTCGAGAGTCCGCTCGAGGTGCCCGTCCGGCTTCCGCTCGCGGACGTGCGTGCCCGGTTCATCCGCATCCATCCCGCGCCGCCGTGGCTGTGGCGGGACTTGAAGGTGCTCGCGCCGGGGTAGGCTGCACGCGCACGTTCAATGTGCAACGTGCACGTTACGGCTTCTTCCCCGGCAGCCACGCCGGTTTGAAGGACGAGTTCACCAGCCAGCGCACCGGCTCGAGCATCGACCGAATCGAGTCGGTCATATGCGCGAAGTCGACGAGCCGGACCTCGTCCGACGGCTGGTGATACTCCGCGTGCAGCCCGAAGCTCGAGACGGTCTGCGCGATGACGCCGCGGCGCGCCAGCTGGATGTTATCGGAACGGCTGAAGAAATTCTGGTCCGGGTGCGGGTCCTGCACGATCTTCGCGCCCTGGCGCGCTAGCTCGGGCCCCAGATTCGAGCGTTCGTACCCCGTCAGCCACAGCGTATGCGGCAGCACTTTCGGATCGGGCCGCCCGATCATTTCGAACTCCAGATTGGCGACGATCCGCTCCAGCGGGACGGGTGGCCGGTCGATGAAGTACCGAGCACCATAGCCGCCCGCTTCTTCGCTGCCGAACCAGGTGAAGATGATCGTGCGCTTGGGACGAGGCCCCCTCGCGAGCGCTTCCGCAAGCTCCAGCACCGCGACCGACCCGGACGCATCATCATCCGCGCCGTTATAGATCGTGTCGGTGGCCGCGGGAGTGCCCGCTGCCGCGCCGCCGGCTGGCGCGCGGTTCCCGAGATGATCCAGATGAGCAGTCAGCAGGATCACGTCACGCGCGGCGGCGGGATCACTGCCGGCAATACGTCCCATCGCATTCCACGTATACGACCTCTGACCGGGCTTCAGCTCGGCGTCGACGGTGATCATGGTGCCGTCCGCAAGCGCCGAAAGCGCCGCGTACGACGCCTTGTCGAGCGCGATCGAAATTGCGCGGCCGGGCGCAGCCGGCTGGACACCCACGAGTCGCGCGGCCATCGTCGGCATCCGTGCCGCAGCGGCCGCCCAACGGGATCGATCCTGCGTCGTCTCGACACGAAGCACGGCGGTGGCGCCTGCAGTGGTGCTGGGCGTGCCCGGAGCCGCAGGTCCCGGCGTTTCGGGCAAAAGTACGAGAGCGCCGGGCGTAACCGGAGCGCCGCTCCGCAGCTTTTGCAGCGGACCAGCCAGCTTCGCGCCGCTCACGGACTGCACCAGCATCTCTTGGCCGTGGATCAGGCGTCCGCCAGGAAACGTCAGTACGGGTGGGGCGGCGACTTCCTGTCGTTCGATTTCGACGGCTTTCACATAGCCGCCTGCGTCGCCGAGCGGCTCTATCCCCCACCGCCGCATCTGCGCGCCGAAGTAGGTGGCGGCAATCCATTCGTCGCGCGTTCCGCTGCCGCGGCCATTGAGTGCGTCGCCGGCAAGAAACTCCATGTGCCCCCGAACCGACGCTTCGGAAATGACACCGCGGCCGGATTGCGGCGATGGCACCGTCGGCGAATGCGTGGCGCAGCCCGCTGACGAGATGATCGTGATGAGCAGTGTGACCAGTAGTCTCACGCGTGAATCCTATACGAAGGCGCGATTGGGACAGCCGCCCGCGCGTGTATCATTATGTTTTTCATGGCATCGGACCGTTTTTGCGCCCTGACGTCGTCCAAAGCTTTTGACATGAACACATTCTGCCGCGCTTGTTGTTCTCATTCTGCTCGCGAACGCCTCGGCGGGCTCTGCCCAGACCCCACGCGCATCCGTGCGCAGGACCATCTCCGATCCGTCGGGTGCGCGAATTCCCGCTGCGGAGGTGCAGGCCACGCGCGAGGGGACGAATGACACCTGGCGCGTGAATGCGACCAGAGCGCCCAGTTCGCCATCGCCGAGCTACCCGCCGGCGCTTACCGGATTCGGAGCGCCGCTCCCGGGTTCAAGGCCGCGACGGTCGAGGCCACTCTCGCGGTTGGGCAGGATCGGGCGTTGGAGTCACCCTCGAACTCGTGAACGTCATCGGCCCGGTCGAGGTCACGATCAGCGCGCCGTTCGTGCCGATCGAGCGGGATTCTCCGGCGCTCAGGACGCTCATCGATCAGCGGCAGGTGAGCGGCCTCCCGCTCGACGGCCGGAATTTTCTCGAGCTCGCGTTGCTGACTCCCGGAACCGCTCAAGCGCCACAGGGCTCCGCCGCATCGGTGCGCGGCGATTTCGCGTTCAGCGTCAACGGCGCGCGCGAAGACTTCAACAACTACCTGCTGGACGGTGTCTACAACGTGGATCCCAAGCTCTCGACTCCGGGCGTGCGCCCGCCGGTCGATGCGATCCGCGAGTTCGAGGTGGCGACCTCGAGCTACGACGCCTCGTTCGGCCGGAACGGCGCGGGACAGGTCAACGTGATCACGCGGTCGGGCACGAACCGCATCGAGGGGACGGCGTACGAGTTCTTCCGCAACGGCGCGAACACAACGGTGAACAATCAGCAGGTCGGCCTGCCGGTGCTGACGTCGAACAGCCGGGATACGGGCCTGAGTCTCGTGTCGGTGGCCGGCTTTTCGCCGCTCGGCCACGAGTACAACAACCCGCAGGCGAGCACGTCCGACACTTTCCAGCTGAGCGATAGCGTGACGTGGGCGCGGGGCGCTCACCTCGCCAAGGTGGGGATCGATTGGTACGGCGTGCGCCAGGTGGCGTTCCGCGACATGCAGGCGCGCGGGTTCCTGACGTTCGTCGATCAGGCTTTCACGAGTAATGCGCTTGCGGATTTGCTGTTCGGTCTGCCGGCACTGACCGGCGGCGCCCGGCTGGACAATCCGCAGCAGCTCCGATCGCAGGCGTTCGGGTTCTTCGCGCACGACGACTGGCGGGCGACGCCCTCGCTGACCATCTCAGCCGGGCTGCGCTACGATTACATGTCGCCACCGGTGGACGCCGACGATCGGGCGAATTTGTACGACCAAGCGACCGGGCAACTCGTCGCGGTCGGCACCAGCGGCATCCCGCGTGGGGGCTATCAGCCCGATCGGAACAACTTCGCTCCCCGGGCCGGCTTCGCGTGGGCCATGGACGATGCCCGCACCGTGGCGCGCGGCGGTTATGGGATCTACTACAACCAGGGCGCGCTCGCCACGTCCGAAGGCCTGTACTTCAATCCGCCCTACTTCAACCTGAGCGTCTTCTTCCCCTTTACCGGGTTGCCGCCGCTGACGCTTGCGGACCCGTTTCCGGCGTTTTTCCCCATTCCGATCCCGCAGTCCGCGACTGCCTATCAGCGCGACCTGCAGACGCCATGGATGGAGCACTGGAACGTCGGCGTGCAGCGGCAACTCGGGGGATCACGCGCCGTCGAGATCAGCTATGTCGGATCACGGGGTCACGAACTCGTTTCCGCGCGCGATCTGAACCAGAAGATACCAAGCGCCAACCGCTCCAGTCTCCGACCAAATCCCCAGTTCGCCGACATCACACTCATCGAGTCGCGCGGCAGCTCCCGCTACAACGCCTTGCAGCTGAAGTTCCAGCAGCGTACGACGCGCGGGCTGTCGCTTCTTGGCGCCTACACGCTGGGTAAATCGACCGACGATGCGTCAGGTTTTTTCACGAGCGCGGGGGATCCGAACTTCCCGCAGGACAGCGCGAATCCAGGCGCCGAACGGGGACGATCGAGCTTCGACGTTCGCCACCGTTTGTCGGTCAGTTTCTCTTATGCGTTGCCGTCGCGCCCGGGCAACGTCTGGCTGGAAGGATGGGAGCTCCACGGAATCGTAACGCTGCAGAGCGGCCGGCCGTTCACCATCGCGCTCCGCCCCGACATCGACCAGAGCAATACCGATCGCTCGAATCTCGGGTTCGGGTACAACGACCGCCCGAACGTGAACGGCGATCCATCGCTGTCAGACCCGGATTCGGATGCGTGGTTCAACATCGCCGCATTCTCGTTGCCGGCCTTTGGCACGTTCGGCAACGCAGGACGGAACATCCTGGATGGGCCAGGGTACCAAAACGTCAACCTGGGAATCGCGAAGACCCTGCCGGTCGGAAACCGCGTCCGCCTCCAGCTGAGGGCCGAAGCGTTCAACCTCTTCGACCGCGTCAATTTCGATCTGCCGGACGCATTCTTCGGGTCATCGACCTTCGGGCGCATTCTGTCCGCCCAAAACCCCAGACGGATTCAGTTCGGAGCGAAAATGATCTTCTAGGCTTTGGGCCCAATGGCAAACAGATGCTTCTGGCCCCTGATGTAGATGCGGCCGTTAGCGATCGCGGGTGAGGAATAGACCGGCTCGTCAACCGAGTTCGTGCGGGCAATCTCGTGTGCGGGGCCGGCTTTCAGCATGAACGTGTCTCCATCCTCGCTCGTCATCGCCACGGAGTCGGCAAACGCCACCGGCGACCCCCTGAACCGTGCGGGCACCGGCACCCGTCCCCCCTCGTACTTCACGACGCCGGTCTTCGGGTCCAGGCACGTGACGATGCCGTTGTCGGTCAGGAGATACAGGTAATCGCCGTACAGGATGTTGGAAAGCACGTACCCCGTCCCCTTCGAGTATTCCCACGCGACGCGCTTGTCTTCGCTCACGTCCCCCGGCCGGATCGCAATCACCTTCTTCGCGGGATAATCGGCCGTCATGATCACGAGGCCATGACCGACGAGCGGCGTGTGAAT
Source organism: Acidobacteriota bacterium (assembly GCA_020200195.1). Lineage (GTDB taxonomy): Bacteria > Acidobacteriota > Vicinamibacteria > Vicinamibacterales > 2-12-FULL-66-21 > JAIVJE01. Next base: position 9,390 of record JAIVJE010000308.1, read on the forward strand.
CGCATTGCTGTCGACGCCGTTCGTCTGCCACAACTCCTTGCCGGTCGCCGGGTCACACGCAATCACCAGCTCCGTGCCGTTCGTGACGAGCGCCGTCCGTCTGCCGGCCTCGACCAGCACCGGCGTGCTCCAGCTGATCTGAATCGCACGCTTCGTCTTCCAGATCTCGGTACCCTTCTGTTTGTCGTAAGCCACGATCGCCGAGTTCCGACCTTCATCCTCGTCACGCTGAATGATGGCGAGATCTTTGAAGAGCACCGGCGAGGTGCCGGTCCCAAGCCCGAGTGTCGGAAACCTCACCAGTGATTTCCACACGAGCTCGCCTGAGAAGTCGTAGCCGTACAGCCCTTCGGGGCCGAAGTACGCAAACACCATCTGGCCGTCGGTGGCCGCCGTCGGCGCTGCGAAGCTGCTGCGCTCGTGGCGCGCGTCGAATACTGGTCCTTCGAAGGCTGTCTGTTCCCACAGGAGCTTTCCGGTGTCGGCGTGGAAGCAGATCAACCGTTCTTGCAGCGTGGGGCCGCTCCCGGCCGTGGTCTGCATGAACAGTCGGTCGCCGAACACGACCGGTGCCGAGCGGCTGCCGTATGGCGCCTTCCACGCCAGGTTTTGACCGGCTGGCGACCATGCTGCCGGCAGGCCGGTTTCACCGGACACCCCGGTTCGTGCGGGACCCCGCCACTCCGGCCAATCGGCCCCCTGCAGTACTGCCCCGGCCGGAATGCCGATCGCGAGCACGAGGAGGAGCACAGCGGGCAGACGAGAGGCCAATCTGAATCTCATAAGTACCCTACAGGATAGGCCGGACAAACCGGGCCGCTCAACGTTCTTTCAGTTTCAGGCGGTAGCGCTCGATTCGATAACTCTTCAGCCTAAGACGTTCGCGAACCGCATGACGGTCGTTGCGGCGATCTCATCCCGCGCCGAGCCGCATCCATCCACTACAGGCTGGCGTCTGTCCCGCCCGCGAAATTGCCCCACGTCAGCCGCATATAATCCCAGTCATGTTTCGCTTCTTCTCACCGTTCCTCGTCGCTGTTCTCACACTGGTCTCAGCCATTCCGGCCGCCACCCGCGAGGCTGGTGAGAACTGGCCGCAGTGGCGTGGTCCGGGCGGGCAGGGCGTATCCTCCGAACGCCAGCTACCGACGGAATGGGGTCCTGACAAGAACATCGCGTGGAAGACGACGCTGCCGGGGAGCGGTCATTCGTCTCCTATCGTCTGGGGAGAACGCATTTTCCTGACCTCTGCGGTCGAAGGCGAGGTGGTGCCCGGCGCGAAGCCGGTGACGCACATGATGCAAGGAAAGGAGTGGGTGCATCCGTCGAGCGTGGCGGGCGATCGCAAGCACACGCTGAAGGTCCT
>JAIVJE010000251.1 GCA_020200195.1 Acidobacteriota bacterium
GTATTGACGACCGCCTGTGCCGCCGCCGCTGGCACGGCAATCACCGCGATCCGGATCCGCTCGCGCCGGACGATGCGGCGGAAGTCGCGAATGTCGTGGATCGGGACGCCGCCGCGCGACCGATGGCCGATCTTTTCACGGGTCGTATCGAAGAGCGCCGCGATTTCAAATCCTTCGGTGCGGAACCCCGGATAGTCCGCAAGCGCCAGCCCGAGATTGCCGGCGCCCATGATTGCAACCGGCACGCGATGTTGGACGCCGAGAATCTGCCGAAGATGATCCCTGAGCGCCGGCACGTAGTAGCCGACGCCGCGCACGCCGAACTCGCCGAAGTACGCGAGATCCTTGCGAATCTGCGGCGCATTGAGGTGAAACTGCTCGGCAAGGTTGCGCGACGACACCGTGCGGATGCCAGCCTGGTCGAGCGCATTGAGACAGCGGCGATAGACCGAGAGGCGATTGGTGGTGAGTTCCGAGACAGTTTCAGCCGGGTCGAGCGCGGCCAGCTTGAGCTTCCCGCGCGCCCGATCGGGCACGGCGGCCGGACGGCCCCCTGCACGGACCTTGTTCTCACTCTTCACAAGCTCGCGATTGTAGCAAATGCCCGCCAATAGCCGTGAAAGCCTCTCGCGATCCTGCTAATATCCGCCGCTATGGCTCAATCTCCGATCGCTCCGGTGTCCACCGTCACGCGCCCCACATTCGAGCCTTACGTGGCCGCTTCGCAATCGCCTGCGGAGTTCACGCTCAAGGCCATCCTGCTCGGTGCCGTGTTCGGCCTGATCTTCGGCGCTTCGACGGTATATCTGGGGCTGCGTGCGGGACTCACAGTCAGCGCATCCATTCCGATCGCGGTTCTCGCGATCTCGGTGCTGAAGCGGTTGGGCGGCTCGACGATTCTCGAGAACAACATCGTTCAGACGATCGGATCCGCGGGAGAGTCGGTGGCCGCCGGGGTCGTCTTCACCGTACCGGCGCTCATATTCCTGCTGCCGCGGGGCCCCGAATACTTCAACTATTTCCAGATCACCGTGCTCGCCTTCGCGGGCGGCATTCTGGGTGTGCTGATGATGGTCCCGCTGCGCCGCGCGCTCATCGTCAAGGAGCACGGCGTGCTGCCGTACCCCGAGGGAGCCGCCTGCGCCGACGTGCTGGTGGCGGGCGAGCGCGGCGGCGCGCTGGCCAAGACCGTCTTCATGGGGCTGGGAGTGGGCGCCGTGTGGAAAGCGGTCTCCTGGATCGTGCAGATCTTCCCCACCACGATTCGGCCCCTGGGGTTGTCGCGCACGAGCATCTTCCCGAACGCCACGCTCAACGTCGACATTTCGCCGGAGTACATGGGCGTCGGCTACGTCATCGGCCCACGGATCGCCGGCGTCATGTTTGCCGGCGGGGTGCTGTCGTGGATGGTGCTGCTGCCGCTGCTCACCATCATGGGTAATTACATGACGGTACCGTTTCCGCCGGTGCCGGCAAGCGGTCTGCGCATCGATCAGATGACGCCAGGGCAACTGTGGAGCGCTTACATCCGTTACACCGGTGCGGGAGCGGTGCTGGCGGCCGGCATCATCACACTGGTGCGGACGATTCCGACGATTCTGTCGTCCTTCCGCGACAGCGTGAAGGATTTCGGCGCGAAGTCCGGGGGGCCCGCGCGGCTGCGAACCGAGCGAGATATTCCCATGGCGGTGGTGCTTGCCGGGACTTTGCTGCTGGCCGGCTTCCTGGCCGTCGCCCCGCGGATGCCCACGCAGGGCAACATCGTGGTGTCCTTGCTCGTCGTGGTGTTCGGCTTCTTCTTCGTGACGGTATCGTCCCGCATCGTCGGCCTGATCGGATCGTCATCCAACCCGGTGTCGGGCATGACGATTGCGACGCTCATCCTCACGTGCAGCATTTTTGTTGCGCTCGGATGGACGGGAGATTGGTACTCGCCAGTTGCGCTGTGCGTCGGCGCTGTCGTCTGCATCGCCGCGGCAAATGCGGGCGCCACGTCTCAGGACTTGAAGACCGGCTATATCATCGGGGCGACGCCCGTCTATCAGCAGTACGGGCTGATCATCGGCGTGCTCGTTTCCTCGCTCATCATCGGCTACACGACGCTGTACCTGCACCAGGTGATGGTCATCGGCTCGGACGCGCTGCCCGCGCCGCAGGCCACACTGATGTCCACGATCATCAAGGGACTGCTCAGCCAGAACCTGCCGTGGGGGCTTGTGCTGGTCGGCGTGTTCATCGCCATCACGCTGGAACTCTGCGGGATCCACTCGCTCTCGTTCGCGGTCGGCTCCTATCTGCCGATCGCCACGACGGCGCCGATTTTCGCCGGCGGCCTGGTGCGTGCGTATG
>JAIVJE010000252.1 GCA_020200195.1 Acidobacteriota bacterium
GGACATGCGCAAGCTGTGGACGGATCATGTCGTGTGGACACGGGACTACATCATTGGTGCAATAGGTGACCAACCTGACGCAAGGCGGCGGCAAATCGCTTGCTGAGAACCCAGGACGATATCGACGCTGCCGGGAAAATCTACGGGTCGCCAGCAGGCCAGCAGCTCGCTACACTGTTGAAGAGCACATCATTGATGAAGAAGAACCTGTCAACGACCATGAATGAAGTCGTCGCGCGCTTGAACAAAGACTGGGACGCGGACGTTCGCGCATTCGACGAAGTCTATGAGCACATCCTTCACATGTCAGATGCGCTGACCGTTGGAATCGTCAAGCAGTTTCCTGACAACTTCGCGTAACCGGCCCTGCATGGGAACAATATGGAAAGCAAAGCCAAGCTCCTCGGGCATCCAATTCATCCGATGTTGATCGTGCTGCCGCTCGGACTCTTCATCGCGGCCGTCGTTTTCGATGCCGTGTACCTGTGGCGCGCGTCACCGATCTTCGCCACGGTGGGATACTGGAACATCGCTGCAGGCATCGTCGGCGGCCTTCTCGCAGCCGTGTTCGGCCTGATTGACTGGTTCGCGATACCTGCCGGGACGCGCGCGAAGCGGATCGGACTCCTGCACGGCGGAGCCAACGTCGTCGTGGTGCTGATCTTCGCGCTGGTCTGGTTTCTGCGTGGCGATACGCCCGACGCCACGCCGACCACGAATCTGTTCCTGCTCGAAGTCGCGGCCCTCGGGCTGGGAACTGTCGGCGGCTGGCTTGGCGGCGAACTGGTCGATCGACTCGGAGTTGGCGTAGACGACGGGGCGCATCTCGACGCGCCGAGCTCGTTGTCGGGACGTCCCGCCCGACAGAGGTAAGGGTCACTTCTACTGGAACGCGCGCGGCTGCATACGTGGCTCTCGCACTCATTCGCTCGGGACAGCTCTACGCGTGGAAGGGCCCGTCGTTGCTGGTGGTCAACGCCCGTGGGGAGTGTGGAGGCGACGACCAGTTATCCGGGTACTACTTCCGCGAAGCACGCTTCCTCAGAACGTTGCGGCTGGAAGTGAACGGCCGTTCGCCGTGGCCGTGCGAGGCGGCCCTTCTCGAGCCCCACGTGCTCGCTTTCACGTACATCTACCCTGAGTTAACGGAATTTGGCGGTGGTGGCAGCGGCCAGTCCGGGGATGAAGTCTCCACGGACGCCCAGGGTATCCCGCATCGCGCCTTGTCGCTGCGCGCAATCTACACGCTGCGCATCGGCGGCCTGACGGTCAGCATTACGATCAGCAATCACTCGACGCGTCAAATCGAGGCCGACGTGGCATGGAGCGTCGACGCCGACTTCGCGGACATTCAGGAAGCGCATGCCGACACGCGCGAGCAGCAAGGCGATGTGGAACGACTGATCAACGGCGGCTTCCTTCAGTTCAGATATCAGCACCCGCGGCTGAATTATCGGACGGTCGTGGCGCCGACCGGATCAAGGGCCTGGACGCTGAGCGAGTCGAGCGTCAGGACACAGATCCAGCTCGAGCCGCAGCAGGCCGTCGTCTTACGCCTCAGGACCGACCCATCCGACACGAACGGCGAGATGCCGTTCAGTGACGTCGACGCTCGCGAGCAGCATCTCCGCAGGTGGCAGGAAGCCCTGACCCGCGTCAGCGTTCCGCCGAATCGCCTCGCCGAACGGATCCTCAGCGCAAATGTCCGGGACTTCGCGTCCTTTCCGTTGCTGGAAGGTAGGGGCGACGAGTGGCTGACGCTGCAGGCCGGCATGCCACTGTATCCCGCCCTGTTCGGCCGCGACACGCTCACCGCAGGTTGGCAGGCCGCGTACCTGGATCGCGGAGAGTCGCTCGACGCGAGTCTGACACGGCTCGGTCGCATGCAGAGCGATCGAGTGTACGACTGGCGGGACGAGGAGCCGGGACGCATCCCGTATCAGGTACGGCGCGGGCCATTGGCGGTCCTCGACGTGAATCCCTACTCGGCGTACTACGCCGACTTTGCCAGCCCGCTGATGTTCGTGATCTCACTCGCGCACCTGTACTGCTGGACTGGAGACAAAACGGCTATTCAGCGACATTGGGATGTCGCGCGCCGCATTCTCGACTGGGCGCGGACGGACGGCGACAAGGACCGGGACGGGTATCTCGAATATCAGACGCGCTCGACAAAGGGCACCAAGAATCAGGGCTGGAAAGACAGCGGCGATGCCATCGTTTATGACGACGGAACACCGGTACCGTCGCCAATCGGGACCTGCGAGTTACAGGGGTATTGGTTCGCGGCGCAGCAGCTCATGGCGTTCCTGAGCGGGGCGATGGGAGAGTACGGCGACGCGAAGGC
>JAIVJE010000253.1 GCA_020200195.1 Acidobacteriota bacterium
GGCTCGAGTACCGCTTCGCGCTGACCAGCAACATGCACGTGGGTGTCCACCGCTCGATCCTGAGCAAAACCATCCAGGCCTTCACGCGCTACGAGCCGTTTCACCAGAGCGAGGGGATGCCGGTCTCGGTGTCCGTTCTGGGGTCAATCGAAGGATTGAACAACCTCCGGCAGCAGTATCAGCCGGGGGTGGCGGTCACGCTCTCGCGCGCGTTCGGTGCGGGTCACGCCGTGTACGCGACGCCCGCGTTCGTCGGCCGCACGCGCGTGGCCGACTTTCTCTCCGGGCACGACGAAGACCACGGCATCGGTGGAGCGGAGGGGGACGAACACGCGGATCACCGGCACACCGCGTTCGTTGGTCTCGGCGCCCGCGTACGCCTGTTGCCGACCGCCTACCTCGTCGGCGAGTACTCACCGCGCGTCGCGGGGCACGACCCGGCGAACGCGGTGTGGGGTGTCGGCGTCGAGAAGAAAACCGGCGGGCACACGCTCCAGATGCACGTCACCAACTCGTTCGGGACGACGCTGGGGCAGGTCGCCCGCGGCGGCAGCGAGCACGACATTTATCTGGGGTTCAATGTGACGAGGAAGTTCTAGGGGTTCCGCACAGGTGGTTCTGCACGGACGGTTCCGCAGGTGGTTCTGCAGCGAACGAGTTCAGGAGGAGCAGTGATGAAACGAATGGCGATACTGGGCGCGTTCATGGCGCTCGCAGTGGCATGCAGCGATGACGACAGTCCAACTGGCCCATCCAACACGGGACCAATCGTATTTACTGTGGCGCTCAGCGCCCAAAACGAAGTTCCCCCGATCACGAACTCGGAAAACGGCGGCCGAGGGACGGCGACCATCACGTTCAACGTGGCACGCGACGGTTCTGGTGGGGTGACCGGGGGAGGCACGGCAAACTTCTCCGCGCAGATGAACGGGTTTCCGTCCGGGAGCGTCCTGCGCGCCGCGCACATCCACCCGGGTGCCGCGGGCATCAACGGTGGCATCCTCGTTGACACCGGCCTGACTTCCGCCAGCCCGATTGCGGTCAACGCCGACGGCACAGCGTCGCTGAACTTCGCCAGCGTCGCCGTCAGCGCCGACCAGGCGCAGCAGATTGTCGCGAATCCGGCAGGGTTCTATTTCAACATCCACACACCCATCAACCCGGGCGGCGCGGTCCGCGGCCAGCTCACCAGAGCACAGTAACCAGAAGGGGGGAAGGGCGGTCCTACCTTTTCCCTTCTCCCTTTTCCCTTTTCCCTTCCCCGACGGCCCGCGGTCCTTTGTTGTCGCGTGCAGGAGCGTGATCCAGGTTGGCCGCGCGCTGCGCGGTCGCGTACACCAACTGCGTGATGCGGGTCATTTTCTCGAACAGGATCTTCTCGACGCTGTCGCTCGGACGATGGTGGTCGGGGTGCGGGCCGGTGTAGTAGAAGATGATCGGAATGCCCTTGGCGGCGTAGCTGTAATGGTCGCTGCGGGTGTAGATAGATTCGGGATCTGCCGGATCGTTCATCTCGTAGTCCAACTGGAGCGGCTTCGCCAGGCTCGCGTTCGCCTCTTCGTTAAGGTTGTGCAGCTCGGTGCTGATGCGATCCGATCCCACCACGTACACGGTGTTGCGCTCCGTCTCTTTGTTGTCGCGGTTGCGCCCGATCATGTCGATGTTCAGCATGGCGACGAGGCTGTCGAGCGGGACGACCGGAAAGTCCGCGTGGTAACGCGATCCGAGCAGGCCGCTCTCCTCGCCGGCGTGCCACACGAACAGCAACGACCGCCTGGGTTTCGGGCCCGTCGCAAATGCCCGCGCCAACGCCATCAGCGCAACAGTCCCCGACCCGTCGTCGTCGGCGCCGTTGTTGATGCGATCGTTCGGATCGCCCGGGGGCGACTGCCCCTGGCGCGTCACGGGCGCGTTGTCGCGGTAGCCGGTGTGATCGTAGTGCGCACCGAACCCTACGTAAGTGCTCTTCAGTCGCGGGTCCGATCCTTCCACGATCCCGACGACGTTGCGGGTGAGACGCGTGCGCGTAATCGTGTAGTCCGCATCGACGACGAAGGTGAGCGTGACGCCTTTCAGCGTAGATGGCGTGAGCGGTTCCTGCTTCGTGGATTTGCTTTTCAGATCGGCATAGGTGACGGCGGAGCCGCTGAAGAGAAATTCGAAGAACTCGTCCTGTGCCGTCACGGCCGGCGCTCTCTTTTGGTCGTAGCGCTGCACCGTCGTAAAATCCCCGTCGTCTGCGACGTTCGCGCCGCCCCCGCCTCCTGACGGTGTCGCTGGCGGACCTCCGCGGCCGAACGCCTGCGGCACGATCGGGCCGATCGCCGCGAGCGCCCCCTTCTCGACGCGTAATCATCGTGGTTGGCGGCAGGAATGGTCAGGCCATAGCCGACGAACTCCACCTGGTTGGCGGTGACGGTCTGGCGGCCACCCATGTTCTTCGGAAACACGACTCCCTGGCCGTCTGTGAACGTACGCGTCTGTCCGTTCACCTGGACGGTCACCGAAGATCGGCTGGTCGTTCGAACACCATGGACCTTAACGGTCTGGAAATACGTACCGTTGTCCTCAGCCGGTTTGACGCCCCAGGATTGGAGGTGGTCGGCAATGTAGCCGGCGGCGAGGCCGAGTCCCTCGGTATAGGTACCACGTCCCTGAAGCTCGTCAGAAGCGATGTAGGTCAGCCACTCTCGGAGCGCGTCCGCCTGAATGGAGTTGATGCCCGCATTGGACGCCGACTGGGCGCTCAGGCCCGAGGCGAGGGCCGCAACAAGGATGGATGCGGCGATGAATCTGGTCGAACCAATCAATGAATCCCCCGTGAAGAGATTGAGCAGAGCACGGCCAGCACGAGTGGATACGCCGCGAGCCGGCTCGACGCTTACCAAGGCGCCCATCAAACAGCTGCCCAAATCGCGGCATTACACGGCCGCCGTTGTCCTGTGATGACCGTGCCGGCTCGAGCGCGGCGCACTCCGACGCGGGTTTCAGCAGCACGTCGGCCGCCAGCTACTATTTCCCGATCGCGAACAGGTGGCGCTCGCCGCGCACGAACATCATGCCTCCCGCGAGCGCTGGCGTGGCCATCAGCGGCTCCCCCATCGAGTGCGTCGCGGTCAGACTGAAATTGGGACCCGCGCGCACCACGAAAATGTCGCCATCCTCGCTCGACAGATACAAACGGCCGTCGGCCCCGACCGGCGATGCGCTGAACCCGCTGCCGTGGTGCGGAATGCGCTGGCGGTAGATCTCGACGCCGGACTGCAGTTCGTACGCGTCGAACAGCCCGGCGTTCCCGAGCACGTAGAGCGTGTCGCGGTAGATGAGCGGCGTCGGCATGTATGAGCCGCGGCCCGTCTTGCGCCACGCCACGTGCGCTGCGGATTCACTGCCGGAGGGTGGGGTGATGTCCCCGCTGCCGCCGGGCCGGATGGCGAAGATCGGCCGCTCCGGCGCGCGGCCGCTGGCGACGATGACCAACCCGTCCGCGAACACGGGCGTCGGCGCCGTGATCTTCGAACTTCCACCGAGGCGCCAGAGCTCACGACCCGTCTCCGGGTCGTAGCCGCGGACGTAGTTCGACGCGTTGGTGACGAGCTCAGGCTTGCCGCCAGACGGCGGCACATAGACGTTGGGCGTGCCCCATGAGGGCAGCTCCTGGCGGACGGTTTTCCACTTCGTCTCACCCGTCCTGATGTCCGCCGCGAGCACGAACGATTCCTTCTGCGTGTCGCACTGCACGATTACCATGTCGCGATAGATGATCGGCGAGCTCGCTGTGCCCCACTCGTAATCCGGTAAGTCG
>JAIVJE010000254.1 GCA_020200195.1 Acidobacteriota bacterium
GTACGTGACCGCGGAAGTGTCGGCAGGCGACGCCCAGTACCTGGCGGACCTCGCCCGCCGCATCGATCGACTGCTCAGTCCGCCGCGCCCCACCGGCCGCGGCCACGATGGCGCGACATAACTCCACGCACCGTGTTCAGGAGAATCAGCCTCACGCAGGCGCCACTGGCACGGTCGCCGGTGTCGTCGCGCGAGCGGGAGTCCGCTCCGGAGGCCGGAAGAACACGAGAAACAGGACGCCTACGATGGCGGCCGCAGCCGCCGGGATCAGCCAGATCGTTTGCCAGTCGTGCCCGCCGCCCGTCAACGTATACGCCTCGACCACGCGGCCCGAGGCCCAGGCACCGATGAACATCCCGGCGCCGAGGGTGACGAATGCGATGAATCCCTGCGCCGCAGCCCGGATGCGCACGTCCGCCCGCTGATCCACGTAGATCTGACCGGTCACGAAAAAGAAGTCATAGCAGATGCCGTGGAGCAGGATGCTGGCGTAGAGCATCCACGCCAGATCGCCGGCATTGCCCTGCGCAAACAGGATGTAGCGCACCGTCCACGCCGCCATTCCAATGAGCATCGTCGTCTTCACGCCGAGGCGCGCAAGGAACCATGGCATCAGCAGCATGAAGCCGATTTCCGACATCTGCCCGAGCGTCATCTTGCTCGCGGGCTCGGACATGCCGATCTCGTTGAGGAACAGGTTGGTGAATGCGTAGTAGAACTGCAGGGGAATGCACAGCAGGAACGAGCCGATCACGAGCGTGGCGAACGACCGGTCCTTCATCAGTGAGAGCGCATCGAGGCCGAGCACCGCCCGCGCGGTCAGCGGCTCGGATGCTGTCTTCGGCGGGGTGTGCGGCAGCAGCAGACTGTAGCCCGCCATCACCAACGACGCGACGGCGGCGATCCGCAGCGGGACGGCGCTCGCTTCCAGTCCGAGGCGGCCGACCACCAGGCCGGCGGCGATCCAGCCAATCGTGCCGAGCACCCGGATCTGCGGGAAGTCGCGCGCGGCGTCCTTGACGTGGTGGAACGCCAGAGCGTTGGTCAGCGCGAGCGTCGGCATGTAGCACAGCGTGTAGGCCAGCAATGCGGGATAAAAGCCTGAAAACGACTTCACCGTCGAGGCGAAATACAGCAGTGCGGCGCCGACGCAATGGAGCAGCGCCAGAATCCGTTCAGTCGCGAAAAACCGGTCCGCCACCATCCCCACGAAAAAGGGGGAAATCATCGCCGCCACGGCCGTCGTGCCGTAGAGAAGACCGATTTGCGATCCGTCGAACCCCAGCGTGGCGGCGAGGTACGTCCCCAGCGTGACGTACCAGGCGCCCCAGACGAAGTACTGCACGAACATCATGCCGGACAGGGCCGCTCGGATCATCGTTCCCTTTCGTGATCCAGGATCAACTCACCAGAACAGCTTGAGACTCAACTGAATCTCGCGCGGCAGACGCGTGCTCGTGATCTGACCGAACGTGTCGGTGCCGCCGATGTCGCATCGGTTCAAGGTGACGGTGTTGGCCGCAGAGCACGCGGCATCGACGGCCAGGTACTGCGTCTGGTTGAAGGCATTGATGAAGTCACTGCGGAACTGGAGACGCCTCCCCCACGGATAGAAGTTCTTCGACAGCGCGAGGTCGGTCTGGTTCCGGCCGGGCAGGCGGGAAGGCGCCCGCACGGAGTTGCCGTAGGTCCCGTCAGCCGGCGGTGCGAACGCCGCGGGATCGAACCAGAACGGGAAATCCAAATCTCCTTCCCGCGGGTCGCCGACCTGGTTCGCGCGTCCGCCACGGCGGCCGCCGTTGGTGTTCGCCGTGATCCTTGGGATCGGTGCTCCGGAATGAAGGTTGGTGATCCCGGATACCTGCCAGCCGCCGAGCGCCGCCTTCAGTACCGCGTTCGACGAGTTGCGGAAGAACCGGACCTCGTAGATATAGGTCGCCGAACAAATGTGCCGGCGATCCGTGCGTGCGTCCGCGTATTCGATATCCAGATCCAGCGGATTCTGGGGGATGTCGATCGCGTCGCGATCGTTCGTCGAGGTCGTGCGGTTTCGGCTGAGCGTGTAGTTGAGCGTCACTGATCCCGCACGCCCGGCCTCGTGACGGAACTGCGTCAGCAATCCCCAGTACCGGCTTCTCGCCGTCGTCTGGCGCATCGTGATGGTGCCGTAGCCGAGGTATGGGCGGGCCAGGTTCAGACTGTTCAACCGCACCACGTCACCGGGCTGCGGCTGATTGATGTCCACCGGCTGAATCAGGTTGTCGCCGCGTGAACCGACGTAACTCACATCCATGAATCGGCGTCTGTAGAGCTGCCGCTGCACGCCGACGTTCCACTGCTGAG
>JAIVJE010000255.1 GCA_020200195.1 Acidobacteriota bacterium
GTGCGGCAGCTGCTGACCGAGAGCCTGCTGCTCGCCGTCATAGGAGGGGCCCTGGGCGTGCTGTTTGGCATCTGGGCGGTCGACGCGCTCGTTGCCCTGGCGCCGTCGAATGCGCCGCGCGTCGATGAAGTCGGGCTGGACGCCACCGTATTCGCGTTCGCCGCGGTGCTGACGCTTGGGACGGGGGTGCTGTTCGGGCTCGCGCCCGCGCTCCATTCCTCGCGCAGCGATGTGACGCAATCGCTGAAGGACGGCGGCCGCGGCAGCGCGGGCGCGTCGGGACGCACACTACGGCGCGTCCTGATTGCGGCCGAGATCGCCGTCGCGCTCGTGTTGCTGACGGGTGGCGGGCTGCTGTTGCAGACGTTCGTCCGGCTGCAGTCGGCGGATCTCGGCTTCGATCCCACGAACGTGCTGGTCGGGTTCGTGAACCCGCCGCGTACTGCCTACGACACCGCCGCCAAGCATCTGGCGTTCTACGATCAGGTACTGGAGAAGGCCTCGGCACTGCCCGGGGTGCAGAAGGCGGCACTCGCATCGGTTCTTCCGCTGAGCGGCGATAGCGACACGAGCTTCAGCATCGAAGGACGCCCGGCACCGCGATCGCAGTCGGAAACGCCCGTGACGTGGTATCGCCTCGTGAGCGCGAGCTACTTCGAAACAATGGGAATGCCGCTGCGGCGCGGCCGCGGCTTCGCCGAGCGCGAGGCCGCGCCGTCTGTCGTCGTGAACGAGACGATGGCGCGCACGTTCTTTCCCGGAGAGGATCCGATCGGTCGCCGCGTCCGTTTCGGCGGCCCAAAGACGCCGTGGTTCAACATCGTCGGCGTCGTGGCCGATGCAAGGGTCCGTGGCGCCCGGGAAGCCGCGCGCGTCGAGACGTTCATCCCGTACTGGCAGCTCACCGTGGCCGGAATGAACATCATCCTCAAGACGGCGTCGAGCCCGACCCGGCTCGCGGTGCCGCTGAAACAGGCGGTGTACTCCATCGACGCGGATGTACCGGTCTCCGCGGTGGCCCCGCTGTCGGACTCGGTGACCGATTCGATCGATCAGCCACGATTCTTCGCGACACTCGCGGGTGCGTTCGCGGTGGTAGCGCTGATCCTGGCCGCGATCGGGATCTACGGCGTGATGGCGTACGCGGTCTCGCAGCGCACAACCGAGATCGGCGTGCGGATGGCGCTCGGGGCGACGCCCGCCGACGTGTTCCGCATTGTCATCGGCGACGGCCTGCGGCTGGCCGTGATCGGCATCGTGGTCGGCAGTGTGGCGTCGCTCCTGGTCGCGCAGTGGCTGACCACACTGCTCTTTGGCGTGCGTCCTGGCGATCCCCTCACCCTGGCGGCGACCGCCGGAGTGCTGCTGTTCGTATCGGCTCTTGCCAGTTTCATCCCGGCCAGGCGTGCGACGCGCGTCGATCCGATGGTGGCGCTGCGGGCCGAATAACAAAAGGAGTATGGGAGGCAGGAGGCCGGAGAGTAGGGGGCCGGAGCTGCATCCTGATCGTATAATCGAGAGAACCAGTTCCGGCCGCGTCCCGTCTAACGGGTGACGAAAGGTTCAGTGCCCATGGCGTTTTTCTCCAAATCCACTCCGGCGGTGCCGCAGGTCGACAGTTATCCCGCCGACGCCGCGCTCGCCCCGAACGCACTTATCGGGCTGCGTAACATCGAGAAGTCGTACGCGCACGGCACGAGCCGCACGTACGTCCTCCGCCGGATCAATCTCGATGTGAAGGAAGGGGAATTCATTTCCATCATGGGGCCGTCGGGCGCCGGCAAATCGACGCTGCTGCACATCATCGGGATGCACGACAGCGCGTGGACCGGCGAGTACTACTTCCTCGATCAACCCGTACACAAGCTGGGCGCAAAAGAGCGCGCCAAACTTCACAAGCAGTACATCGGTTTCGTATTTCAGAGTTATCACCTCCTCGATCACCTGACGGTGTACGAGAACCTCGACATTCCACTCTCCTACCGGGACATCAAGAAGGCCGAGCGCGAGAGCATGGTCTGCGACATCCTCGACAGGTTCGCGATCGTCGGGAAGAAAGATCTGTATCCCAACCAGTTGTCGGGCGGACAGCAGCAGCTCGTCGCCGTCGCCCGCGCGGTCATCTCGAACCCGAAGATCATCCTGGCCGACGAGCCCACGGGCAACCTGCACTCCAGCCAGGGCAAGGAGATCATGGAGCTCTTCAAGAAATTGAACGAGGGAGGGACCACAATCATCCAGGTCACGCATTCGGAAACGAATGCCGGGTACGGAAGCCGGGTCGTGCAACTCCGAGACGGGTGGGTCGTGGACGAATAAAACGCGTAGTCCTTGGT
>JAIVJE010000015.1:0-9102 GCA_020200195.1 Acidobacteriota bacterium
CCTCCATTCGGAGCGAGGGAAAGATTCCGTGGACCGAATCCACGAGATATTTCACATCGCCGCGGCTCGCCGTCGCCTCCGACGGATCGCCCGTGTAGTCCGTATCGGTGGTGCCGACCCAGGTATGCCCGGCGCGCGGGATCGCGAACAGCAGCCGCTTGTCCAGATCGGAGAACAGAACGAGCGCCCGGCCGATCAGCGGCGGGCATACGATGTGGATCCCCTTGGTACTGCGGACGTGCCCAGGACGGCGTCCCGTCAGTGTCTGGGCGACCGGTTCGAACCACGCGCCGGTCGCGTTCACGACGACCCGCGCACTGACGTCACCCTCGCTCCCGTCGAGCGTGTCGCGGACACGGACGCCGCCAATCTTTCCGTCGCGTGTGATCGCGGACACCACTTCGCAGTAATTGACCACCTGCGCACCGTGCTCTTCCGCTTCGATGGCGTTTTCGAGCGCGAGGCGTTCCGGCGAATCGACGCGCGCGTCGTGGTAGGCCGCGGCGCCCCGCACGTCGCTCCGCCGAAGCGCCGCATCCGAAGCGTGCGCTTCGGCATCGGACAGCATACGCCGCGACGGCAGGGTCTTGTCGAAGCTCAACGCGTCATACAGCGCCAGGCCCGCACGGAGCTTCAGCGGCGAGACCGGTGTCGTGGTGAAAAACGGAATCAGGAACTCCAGCGGCTTGACCAGGTGCGGCGCGATCCGCAGCAGCGTCTCCCGCTCGCGCAGATCGAGCCGTACCAGCCGGAAATCGAGCATTTCCAGATACCTGAGCCCGCCGTGCACGATTCGTGTCGAGGCAGCTGTGGTCCCACTGCCGAAATCCCGTCGCTCGAACAACGCGACGCGCAGCCCCCGGAGCGCGGCGTCGCGCGCAATTCCGCAGCCGATGATGCCGCCGCCGATGATGGCGATGTCGAACGGGTCCGCCGGGATCCCCAACCTGGTCACGTTCACGCTGATTGTACCCGCTTGACTCTGCGTCGTAACGCATCTAACGTGCGCGTCATGCAGACACTTGTTGCGGAAGCCATCGGCACGATGCTCCTCGTGCTGCTCGGAGACGGGGTCGTCGCCAACGTCGTACTGAACCGCACGAAAGGGGAGAACAGCGGCTGGATCGTGATAACGGTCGGGTGGGGCGTGGCCGTCGCGATGGCCGTGTACGCCGTCGGGCGGATCAGCGGTGCGCATCTGAATCCGGCAGTGACCGTCGCGCTCGCGGCGATCGGCAGCTTTGCCTGGGCCGACGTGCCGGGGTACATCGTGGCGCAGATGGTCGGCGGCTTCATCGGCGCGATTCTCGTCTGGTTGATGTACCTGCCGCACTGGCGCCTCACGGCGGATCCGGGGGCCAAGCTCGCGGTGTTCTGTACCGGTCCTGCGATCCGAAACACCGCGGCGAATGTCATCGGCGAGGTGATCGGCACCGCCGTGCTCCTGTTTGGCATCCTCGCGATCGCCGCCAACGCGCAAACGCTGTCGAAGCCCGGGGACGTCGACCTGTCCTTCGTGTTCAGCCGGGGACTCCAGCCCCTGCTCGTCGGCATCCTCGTCCTCGGCATCGGACTGTCGCTCGGTGGACCGACCGGCTACGCGATCAACCCGGCCCGCGATCTCGCGCCACGTCTGGCGCACGCCGTGCTGCCCATTCCGGGCAAAGGCTCGTCCGACTGGGGCTACAGCTGGATCCCGGTTGTGGCGCCTGTCGTCGGCGGCGTCATCGGCGCCTGCTTGTACTCCTACATCGGACTGTAGACATACTGAGAGCCTGGAGGCTGCATGGGGCGTTACGTCGGCGCGCTCGATCAGGGCACCACGAGCACGCGGTTCATGGTGTTCGACAAGGAAGGCCGCGACGTCGCGCGGCATCAGGTGGAGCACGATCAAATCCTGCCCCGCCCGGGGTGGGTCGAGCACGATCCGCTGCAGATCGTCGCGCGCACGAACGAATCGATTACGGGCGCGCTGCGCATCGGCGGGTTGGCAGCGGCGGACCTGGCTGCGATCGGTGTCACGAACCAGCGGGAGACGACAGTGGTCTGGAATCCAAAAACCGGACGGCCCTGGTACAACGCGATCGTCTGGCAAGATACGCGAACGGATCGCATCGTCAGTGCGCTCGCTGCCGAGGCCGCGGCACTGGTCCGCTCGCGGACGGGTCTGCCGCCCGCCACCTACTTCTCCGGCGCGAAGATCCAGTGGATTCTCGACAACGTCGACGGCGTGCGCGACGCGGCGGGCCGCGGCGAAGCGGTGTTCGGCAACATCGACACCTGGGTCATCTGGAACCTGACCGGCGGCCGGGATGGTGGATCGCACATCACCGACGTCACCAACGCCAGCAGGACCATGTTGATGGACTTGCGGACGCTGCAGTGGGACGACGAGCTGCTCGAGGTGTTCCGCATTCCCCGGGCCATGCTGCCGGAGATCCGGCCGTCATCGGACAGTGCGTCGTACGGCGGCACGAGGCGCGCCGGCCCGGTCGGCGGCGAAGTGCCGGTCAGCGGCGATCTCGGCGATCAGCAGGCAGCGACCGTCGGACAGGTCTGCGTCTCACCCGGTGAGGCGAAGAACACGTACGGCACCGGCAACTTCATGCTGCTGAACACCGGCCGCGACGTCGTCCCGTCGAACGCCGGGCTCCTGACGACAGTGTGTTATCGCATGGGCAACGCCGACACGGTCTATGCGCTCGAGGGGTCCATCGCGGTCACCGGATCGGCGGTGCAGTGGCTGCGCGATCAACTCGGGATCATCGGTTCGGCATCAGAGATCGAAGCGCTGGCAGCGACGGTCCCCGACAACGGCGGCATGTATTTCGTTCCCGCCTTCTCCGGCCTGTTTGCGCCCTACTGGCGCTCCGACGCCCGCGGCGCGATCGTCGGTCTCTCGCGTTTCAACACGAAGGCGCACCTGGCGCGGGCAACGCTCGAGGCGATCTGCTTCCAGACCCGCGCGGTCCTCGACGCCATGGTGAAGGACTCGGGGGTCCGCCTGGCCGTGTTGAAGGTGGACGGGGGCGCAACGGTCAACGACACATTGATGCAACTGCAAGCCGACGTGCTCGGTGTCCCGGTCGTGCGTCCGGTCGTCGCCGAGACGACCGCGCTCGGTGCCGCCTATGCCGCGGGGCTCGCCACTGGATTCTGGAAGGATCTGGACGATCTGCGGCAGAACTGGAAAATGGACAAGCAGTGGGAGCCGCGGTGGACGCCGGATCAGCGCGATCAGGCGTATGCCGGATGGGAAAAAGCGGTCCACAGGACGCTGGACTGGGTGGATGTTGGCTAGGCGAGGCGGCAGGGGGCTATTGCGCGGAGACGGAACGGGCGGGAAGTTCGACCGAGTAGATGTCTCGGCCGGAGAGGTCGTGGAGTTTCACGGTCATCGCGCGCGTGCGGCCGTCAATCTTCATCGTCCCGAAGAACT
Source organism: Acidobacteriota bacterium (assembly GCA_020200195.1). GTDB lineage: Bacteria > Acidobacteriota > Vicinamibacteria > Vicinamibacterales > 2-12-FULL-66-21 > JAIVJE01. The sequence goes on from JAIVJE010000015.1 coordinate 3,440, forward strand.
GCAGGCCGTCGCTCGGCGGTCGATTGCCCTTCATTCGCGGCGGCACGCCGTTGAACTTCACCTCGGGACCGAACGTCGCGTCGAGCTCGTTGGGGCCGAAGGTGCCGGCATTGAGCGGCCCGGCCACGAATTCCCAGAACGGATCGAACGCCGTGAAGCGGGCACGCGCGGGATCGTAGTGATGCGCCGCGCAATAGTGCACGTCCCCGGTGATCCACACGACGTTGCGTATCCGCCGGTCGCGGATGAAGCGCAGCAGGTCCGCCAGCTCGAGTTCACGACCTAACGGAACACCGTTCTCCGCGTTGGCCACTGCCTCGTATAGCTGGCCGTCACGCACGATGAGACCAATCGGCATGTCGCTCGCGATGACCTTCCACGTCGCACGGGTGGCGGCGAGACGCGCCTTCAGCTGTGCAATCTGTCCGCCACCCATCAACACGGACGACTCGTCGAGGACCGGCTGGCGATTCGCCGAGTTCGGCCCGCGATAGCTGCGCATGTCGAGCGCAAACACTTCGACGGCCGGACCATAAGGGATCGACCGATACACGCGCTCCGCGTCGTCGCCCTGTGTCGGGACGGGGTTGTATTCGAAGAACGCCTGCCGCGCCCGCGCGGCTATCAACGCCATGCTCTTACCTTGGTACCGCTGATCCTGATCCAGGTTGCGGGCCGGGTACCAGTTGTCGCGCACCTCGTGATCGTCCCAAATCACGATTTGCGCGACTTCGGCATTGAAGCGCCGCATGTGATCGTCGATCAAGTTGTACTGGTAGTTGCCGCGGAACTCGGACAGCGTTTCGGCGACCTTGGACTTCGCCTCGGTGACCACGTTCCGCCACAGCGTGCCGTCGTCCAGCTTGATCTCCGAAGGCAGATGCTGGTCGGCGTAGATCGTGTCCCCGCAGTGGATGAAGATATCCGGCTGGGCGCGACGCATCGTCTCGTACAGCCGGAGTCCGCCCCACTCCTGGTTGATGCCCCAGCCCTGGCCGACGGTGTCAGCGGACCATGCGAGTGTCACATCCCGACTTGCGCCGCCGGCCGGGGGCGTACGGAAGCTGCCGACGTGCGGAACGCTCCACACACGCACGTCCGACAGATCCTGGAACAGCACCCGGTAGAAGATGCGCTGATCGGGCGGCAGGTCCGTAAGGACGATCCGGGCGGTGTAGTCGGAGGACTCGAGCGCCGCCGGTCCCACGCGCCGCGCCGCACGCGCGAACGTGTCCGACGTCGAGTATTCGACGACCAGCCTCGCCGGACGATCCGCGCGGCTCCAGACGACGGCCCGGCCGGAGCTGACGTCGCCCACAGCGATGCCCTGCGGCATGGCCGGTCGACTGGATTGGGACTGGACGATGGCAGGGAAGCCCTGCGCGACGGCGGGTGCGACAGCCGTCGTCGCACACGCTTTGAGAGTCGCTTTCAAAAACCAGCGACGGGAGATGGGGTCGGACCCCACGGCTATTTGATGCGCGCGGGAACGGTGCCCAGCTCGCGTGCGGATGGCACGCCAACGAGCGTTTCTGCTTTCGAGACCGCCCGCACGATCGCTTCCGCCATCGCTTCGGCCGCCAGCGCACCAATCATGTTCACGTTGGCCTGGCCCTCCCAGCGGCCGGTGGCCAGCGAAAACACCGTATCGCCGTCGCCGGTCGTATGCGACGGATTGATGGCGCGCGCAAACCCGTCGTCCGCCATCAGCGCGACCCTGTTGATGTCCGCCTTGCTCAGCCGCGCGTTGGTGGCGACCAATCCAATCGTCGTGTTCTCACCGGTGCGTGGTGGCGTGCGCCGGCCGACGGCGCCGCTGCGGAGCAGTTTTCGGACGTCGGCGAGCGACTTGCCGTCCTCCGTTCGCGTGCCGGCGACGACCTGTCCAGTCGTCGGATCGATGATGTCCCCGACCGCATTGATTGCGACGATCGCCGCCACGATGAGGCCGTTTGGAAGCGTGATGGCGGCGGACCCCGTGCCGCCCTTCATGGAACGGCCGCCCATTTTGCCGACCGTAGCGCCGGCACCGGCGCCGACGTTCCCCTCGTCCACCGGACCAGCGGTCGCGGCCAGGGCGGCCTTGTATCCGCAGTCAGCCGTCGGGCGGATCTTCCAGTCGCCGCCGAAACCGAGGTCCATCAGGATGGCCCCGGGGACGATCGGCACCACGCCCGCACCGACTTTCCAGCCGATGTTCCGTTCCTCGAGGTAACGTACGACGCCTTGTGCGGTGTCGAGTCCATAGGCGCTGCCGCCCGACAGCACCACCGCATTGACCTTGTCGACCATGTTGGCGGGATCAAGGAGGTCGGTCTCTCGGGTTCCAGGGGCGCCGCCGCGTTGTGACACGCCGCCCGGCACGCCTTCGCCGTCCACCAGGATGACCGTGCACCCGGTCGGCCGCTCCGACAAGGTGTGCTGGCCGACCTTGATGCCGTGCACCTCGGTCAGACCCCGTCCGCCTGTGGGCGTCAGGGGCGTGGGCGCAGGTGCCGCAGCCTGCGCAGGCGAGTGCATCGGTGCCGCAGGCGTCTGCGCCGTCGGGATAGATGCAACCGTAGCGATCGCGAGAATCGCACACGCGAATAGAACACGGTTTGTCACAGTCGTCTCCAGCTTCCAGTTCCAGCTATCAGCCATCGGCTTTCAGCCCCTAGAACCAAGCTGAGGGCTGACAGCTAATAGCTGATAGCTCCTAGAGAACCAAGCTGACGGCTGACAGCTAGTGGCCAGTCCTCGCTGATCAAGGACCACCTCGCGGGCGGGGCATCCCGGCGGGCGGCGTTGCTCCTCCCTCAAATACTCCAGGTATTCTCGGTCGTCGCGCCTTGCCCGCCGGGCGCCGCGCTCCGCGATCTGGTCCTCGTTCAGCGAGGACGGGCCACTAGTAGCTGATAGCTCTTCAGAAACTGTACTTTACCGCGAGCTGGACGATGCGGCCATCCTCCGCGCTCGTGATGCGGCCGAAGTCGGTAGTCCCGATCGTTCCGACGGGCTGGCCGAACCGGGCCTGGTTGAACAGGTTGAACGCTTCGATACGGAACTGCAACCGATGGGCCCCCGTGAGGCCGACGTTCTTGAACAACGACAGGTCGGTCCGTGAGAAGCCGGGACCACGGACGCTGTTGCGTGGTGTGGAACCGGGTTCAGCGGTGTCTGCGATCGCGCGACGGACGAAGCACGAGGTGTTGAACCATTCTACGACCGTGTGTGGCGCGTTCTCATTCGGATCGCAGATCTGGTTCGGCCGGTTGGTGAGATAGCGGATCCCCGTGATCGCATCTACGACCGTGAGCGGGAACCCTGTCTGCGCCTGCACGATCCCGTTCAACTGCCAGCCGCCGATCATGTGCTGGACGACGGGGCCCATGTTCGTGGGCGTGGGCAGCTCGGCGCCGAAGCTGACGACGAAGCGGTGGCGCACGTCGAACAGTGCGTCTCCCTTTTCGAGGCTCAGCGCGCGTTCGATCGACGCCTCGTCACCGATGGTGACGGGCAGCACCGGGCGGGCCTCGGCGCCGATGTTCAGTCCGGAAACGTGGTCCGTGGCGTGCCCGAGCGTGTAGGACACGAGGAAGTTGACACCGTGGGTCTGGCGCATGCGGACGCTGGCCTGCAGCGAGTCGTACCAGGACTTCGCGACAGAGAACGTTGGTCGCACCAGCGAGAATGCGGGGAACAGTCGGGCCCCGGGCGCCGTCTGACCTGGCGTGTACACGCCCGGGTTCACCTCCATGAAGATCGGCAGGTTCCTTCCGCGTGAACCGACGTACCCCACCTCCGCGCCGAACAGATCACCAATCTGCTGCTGCCACGTGGCGTTGTAGTGAAACGCGTAGGGGGACGAGAAATCCTCGCCCCATCCGATGAAAATGAGTCCCGGCGGGAATCCGGCGGCACCGCCGGTGACGGCCGCCATCGGGTCGCGCAGCGACAATGCGGCTGGCGGTGAGTTGACTTCGAGGAGCGGCGTGAACGGCGGCGCGAGCACGCCGTTCTGGAAGAAGTCTCCCTGCCCGGCGAGCGCGTCGTAGAACACGCCGAAGGCCGCCCGAAGGCTGGAACGGCCCGTGCCGGTCGGATCCCACACCAGCCCGAGGCGCGGCGCGAAGTTGTTCTTGTCCGTCTCGTACGTCCCCCGCGGCACGCCAGGATCCCCCGGGTACACGAGGCCGGCCGGAGCGGTGGGGAAGCGCTGCGACTGTTGTCCCGGTCTGAACCCGTTCATCGCGTCGTTCTTGTCGACGAAGGGCAGCGGCAGCTCGTAACGCAGGCCGAGGTTGAGCGTGACACGCGACGCGGGACGGAACTCATCCTGCACGTAACCGGAGTAGAGCCAACCCGTGCCGTCCTGGTTGGCATTCGCCGTCGCGCGACGGAACTGGTTGGGCAGTCCAAGCAGGAAGTCGGCCGCTGCGTTGCCCGTGCGCGCCGTCGTCGAACTGGCGAACAGGAAGTCGCCGTTCGGACGGTTCACGAAGGCAATGACCATGTGTTCCTTGCGCACGTCGAAGCCGAACTTCATCGAGTGACGACCCGTCACCCACGTGAAGTCATCGGTGAACTGGAGCACCTCGTTCAGCCGCTCGACAAACGGCTGCGCTGCATCGCCCAGGCTGAAGAAGCCGCTGATCCCGATGTTTGCCAGGCCGGCGGCGCCGGCAACGTTCTGAGGCACATTGATGCCGTACTCCGAATTCGAGAGGCCGCTGGTCACCGCGGGGTTGGCGCCGATGCGGTTGTACGCGAAGCGCGCCACGTTGATGGCTTTCGAACTGAAGATGTGCGTGTCCGATACCATGAAGTCCTGGAGCGTGGCCGTTGAAATGCCGCCGACGGGCCGCGTGGTTGCGGGGGTCCTCAGGTCGGTCTCACTCCGCAGATAGCGGGCGAGCAGCGAATGATTCTGCGTGAGCTGCAGGTCGATGCGTCCGCCGAACTGGTCGCGTTGGTCCTTCGCGTCGGGCGACGCGACGTAACGGTTGGTGCCGCTGTTGGCCCGCGGCACGAACTCCTCCAACAGCCGCAGCGCGGTCGGATCCAGCCGGATCGGCGGGATCACGTTGCCGGGAAACGGAAGCCCGGTCAGCGGGTCACGAATCGCGGCGCCTCCGGCAAAGTTGCCCGTGCGCTGCGCGTCCGTCAGCACCGCGAAGTTCTGCGTTTGACCGCTCGTATTGCGGTGTCCTTCGTAATACCCGAACCCGAAGAGGCGGCTGCGCACGACGGGACCGCCGACGCTGCCGCCGAACTGATTCTGCTTGAGCTTTGGCTTTGCCTGGGTCGGCGACGCGAAATAGTTGCGCGCCTGCAGCGAATCGTCTCGATTGAATTCCCACACCGCGCCGTGCAATTCGTTGGACCCCGCCTTGGTCACGACGTTGACGACCGAGCCCGAGTTACGACCGTACTCCGCGTTGTAGGAGTGCGTGAGGATCTTGAACTCCTGGATGGCATCGGGCGGCGGGCGCATGACGAAGCCGGTGTTGAAGGTGTCGTTGTTGCTCGTTCCGTCGAGGAGAAAGTTGTTCGACTGGTTGCGCTGGCCGTTGACGCTGAAACCTGCCGTCGCGGCACCGAATCCGCCCGGGGTGGCATCGCCGGACTGCCCGCCCAACCCTGCCGGCGGAGCCACGACGCCCGGCAGCAATGTTCCAAGC
>JAIVJE010000015.1:9122-10856 GCA_020200195.1 Acidobacteriota bacterium
GACGTTTCCACGAGGGGGGAAGCGCCGGTGACCGTGATGGTTTCTTCGCGCTGACCGACAGTCAAGCGGATGTCGACGCGCGACGTGCTCTCGACCGACACCGTGATCCCCTCACGCGTCACGCCCTTGAACCCCTGCAGCGCCGCTTTCACCGTGTAGGGTCCCGGCTGGAGGAGTGGCACCGAATAGAATCCATCTGATCCCGTCACCGCGGTGCGCGTCTGATTGGTGGCGGTATTCGTCACGTCCAGACTGACCCCGGGCATGACAGCACCGGATTCGTCCATGACGACCCCGGTAATCGCGCCCGTGGCCTGAGCCGACACCCGCACAGCCCCGAGCCATCCGAGGGTCACGGCCAGCGCAACTGTGATCAGTATTGACCTTCGCATCGTTCTCTCCTTCGAGCGATAACGTTGAACGTTGCACGGGACTTCGTACTCTAAAACTGCCTGGACCATTCCTTGGGCCAGCGTTCGACCACAATCTTCTTGTCCGTGTAGAACTCGACCGCGTCCCGCCCCTGCGCGTGCAGATCCCCGAAGAAGCTGCCTTTCCATCCCGAGAACGGGAAAAACGCCATCGGCGCCGCCACGCCGATGTTGACGCCGACGTTGCCGGTCTTGACTTCATACCGGAACTTGCGCGCCGCGGCGCCGCTCGCCGTGAAGATGCACGACATGTTGCCAAAGGCCGACGCATTGATGGCCTCGATGGCGTCGTCGAGTGTTTTGACGGGTGACACGCTGAGTACAGGACCGAAAATCTCGGTCGTCGCGAGCTCCCCCGCGGGAGACGAGAGCTCGAGGACCGTCGGGCTGACGAAGTGCCCATGCTCATACCCCTTGACCTTCGAGCCGCGGCCGTCCACCAGGATCTTGGCCCCCTCCGCTTCGCCGCGTCGGACCAGACCCTCGATCCGCTGACGGCTCTCCGCCGTGATCACGGGCCCCATTTCGGTGTCGGCATCAAGCCCATAGCCCACTCTCCGTGTCGCCGCCGCCTCCAGCAGACGCGGCGTGAACGTATCGCGCGCCTCGCCGACCGGCACGGCGACCGATGCAGCCAGGCAACGCTGTCCGGCGCAGCCGAAGGCGGAATCCATCGTGAGCTTGACCGTCATCTCGAGGTCGGCGTCGGGCATGACCACGACGGGGTTCTTGGCGCCCCCCTGGCACTGCACGCGCTTGCCGGACGCCGCAGCGCGCGAATAGATGTAACGCGCGACCGGAGAGGAACCGACGAACGAGATCGCCCGGATGTCCGGGTGATCGAGGAGCGCGTCCACCGTCTCCTTCCCGCCGTTCACCAGGTTGACGACACCCGGAGGGAGACCGAGGCGATCCAGCAGCGCGAAGACGCGGTGCATGGTCATGGGCACGCGCTCGGACGGTTTCAGGACGAAGCAGTTGCCGCAGGCTATAGCGTACGGCAGGAACCACAGCGGGATCATGCCGGGGAAGTTGAACGGCGTAATCGCGGCGACGACCCCGAGCGGCTGCCGGATCATGATTTCGTCGATACCGCTGGCGATGTCCTCGACGTTATAGCCCATGGCGAGCGAGGGAATTCCCGTGGCGACCTCGACGTTCTCGATCCCACGACGGACCTCGCCGCGCGCCTCGCCGATGGTCTTGCCCGACTCCATGGTGATCGTTCGCGCGATGTCTTCGAACTCGTCTTCCAGCAACTGCTTGAACTTGAACAGGTACTGAATGCGATCGGTCGGGGGCG
>JAIVJE010000544.1 GCA_020200195.1 Acidobacteriota bacterium
GAACGCGTCGAAGCTGACTGAGGCGTCCTGTTCCGCCTGTCGGACATCTCCACAGAGCGAGTACGTCACGGCCCGACAGCTTTTTTCCAGCTCACGCAGCGTTGGCATCATCCATTCCCAGCGGCCCTGGATACCGGGAATCAACACGAGCGGCGGTCCTGATCCGCGATCGAACATGAGCGTCAGTTTCTCAGCGTCTTGCCGGTTTTCAAGGTGTAGGCGATACGCTCCTGCGTTCGACGTTCGCCACACAGGCTGAGGAACGCCTCACGCTCGAGATCGAGCAGTTGCTGTTCGGTGACCGTCGAGGCGTGCGTGAGGCTGCCGCCTGCCAGGATCCACGCGAGCTTGCGTCCGATGAACGCGTCGTGCTCGCTGATGCGCCCGGCGCGGGACGCCAGGTGGACGCCCAGCTTCAGGGTGGCCTGCACGCCGTCACCGCCGACCCTGATCGCGGCACGCGGTCTGGGCTTTATGTAGTCGGCGGCACGCGCCAGGCCGTGCGCCTTCGTATCGGTGAGCAGATGTTCCCGGTTCATCGTCACCGCGTCGACGTCGCGGAGGTAGCCGATCCGCCGTGCATCCGCCGCGCTCGTCGAGACTTTCGCAAACCCGATGGTCTCGAACACACGTTGCGCGTGCGACAGCGGATCAGCGCCGTCGCCGGCGGTGTCCATCGCGCGAACGAGCATCTCCTTCGTGCCGCCGCCTGCGGGAATCAGGCCTACACCGACTTCAACCAATCCCATGTACGTTTCCGCAGCGGCGTGTACCCGGTCACCGTGGAGGGCGATCTCGCAGCCGCCGCCGAGCGCCAGCCCGGCCGGCGCCACGACGACGGGGACGTCCGAGTATTTCAGCGCCATCGTCGCCCCCTGAAACGCACGAACCATCATGTCGACCTCGTCCCAGTTGCCTTCCTGCGCTTCGAGCAGGAGCAGCATCAAGTTCGCGCCGGCCGAGAAGTTGGGAGCGTTATTACCGATGACGAGCGCGGTGAAGTTGGCCGCCGCCTCCTTCACCCCGGCCTGAAGCATCTGGATGGTGTCGCCGCCGATGGCGTTCATTTTCGAGTGGAACTCGACGCACAGGACGCCATCACCAAGGTCGACGAGGCTGGCGCCGGCGTTTTTCCGTACGACTTTGGGGGGACTGCCACCTTTTCTGGCTGTGGCCTGGGACGGGGTGGCGCTTCCCGGCTCAACGGTGGCTGTGCCCAGTTCGAAGGCGCCATGCGCCAGCGCGTCACGCGCCAGCGGCGGGACCTCAGTGACGCCACAGGCCTCGAGCACCGCTTTCACCCCAATGGCATTCCACGTCTCGAACGGTCCGAGGTCCCAGCCGAATCCCCATCGCATCGCGCGATCGACATCGTCGATGGAATGTGCGATGTCGAGAGCCACGCGGGCCGCGTACACCAAAGTTCGCCCGAGGGTGTCGCGCAGAAACGCGCCGACCTTGTCGTGGCCCAGGAACAGTGTCCGGATTCGGGTCCCGACGTCGTCAATCGAGCGCGCCGTATCGAGCGACGGCAGACGAGCGGGCTGCGTGGGCCGGTACTCCATCGCGGCGGGGTCGAGCGTCAGGATCGCTCCCGCAGCATCTTTCGTGAAAAACCCTCGGCCAGCTTTCACGCCGACCGAGCCGCGTCGGAGCAGCTCCTCGACCACCGCAGGCATGGCGAAGACGGCGCGGTCCTCTTCACGTTCCAACCGATCGGCGAGGTTCCGCGTCACGTGCGCCAGAACGTCGATACCAGCGATGTCCATGGTGCGGAACGTCGCACTCCTGGCCCGACCGATAGCCGGCCCGGTCATCGCCTCGATCTCCTCGATGGTGTAGTCGCCGGTCGCGAGCGCCCTGAAAACCTGCATCACGCCGAACAGCCCGATGTGGTTTGCGATGAAGTTCGGCGTGTCCTTCGCGATAACGACGCCTTTGCCGAGACGGCGATCGGCGAAGCGGCTGACGGCTGCGAGCACCTCGCGATCGGTATCCGGCGTCGGGATCAGCTCGAGCAGCCGAAGGTATCTGGGCGGATTGAAAAAATGCGTGCCCAGCCAATGCTCGCTGAAAAAGGGATCCGGCTTCAGCGTCTTCGCACGTTCGAGCCCCTCGCGTGCGGCAGTAGGTGTGACGTCGAGGAGCAAGGCCGGAACGCCTGCATTGGCGAAGTGGGCGGCGATCTGCGCACCCATGGTGCCTGCGCCGAGGACCGCAACAGATCTGATCACTTCTGCCCCCGCACGTGACTCCTTCCGAGCCCTCCGACGAACAGGTCGACGATGACGTCCGCTTCCGAGGCGAGGGAGTACTTTCGCTTGCTGAGAATCCAGTTCGTCGCCATTTCGTCGAGGGCGCCGAAGAACAGCTTGGCCGCCAGCGTCGGATTGACCTGCCGTTTGAAGAGGCCTTCGGACTGCCCCTGCGAGATGACGTCCCGAATGATGCCGAGATATTCGCGGAGTTGCGTAGTCGAGAAACGCTCCATGAATTTCGTCGACTGCCGAAGCTCAATCTGGAAAACGACCGCGAGCGCGCGGTCGCGGCCGAGCCTGTCGAGGTGGAGCCGGGCGATCGCGCGCAGGCCCGCGACAGGATCGGCGAAGCCGGACACGCTGTCGCGCCCTTCGGCAATCGCCGCCTTCATCGTGCGCTCGAAGATGGAAATCAGCAGGTCGTCTTTCCCGCGGAAGTACAAGTAGACGGTACCGGCCGCGACGCCGGCGGCTCGGGCCACGTCGGCGACCTGTGCGTTGAAGAACCCGCGGACGGCGAAGGTCTCGATGGCGGCGCGCAGGATCGCGTCACGTTTATCCGCCTTGTCGGGACGGCTGGCGAGCGGGGCGGTTCGTAGCGTGGTCGGCGCCAATGAATGAATGTTCATTCATTGCCCCTGCCGCTGTCAAGAGACGTTTCGATTCGTCGAACCAGATCCTCGACCGCCAAGGACGGCAGAACGGTCAGAACTTTTGCGCGATTCAGCCTTTTGGAGTAGGCTGATCCACCGAGCCGGATTGCTGCGATCAGCGGGGGTAGTAACTCGTTGTAAATAAAGACGGCAGGGCTGGGCTGTGGTACGGGATGACCCTTGCATTGCCGGTCGCCGACGCACACCGTTCGAAATCGGACGATGTCCACACGACTTGGTTTTCCTTTGGAGGGGTGATGATGAAAGTTCGAACGGCTCGGATGGTGGTGCTGTTCGCTGCGCTTGCCGCGTATGCAGCCCCCTCAACGGCCCAGGTCTTCACGGGAAGGATCGACGTGACCATCGTGGACGCCACCGGTGCCGTGCTGCCGGGGGTCACGGTGGAACTCGCGGGCCCGCAGAACGCGACCGCCGTGAGCGATGCCGGCGGCGAGGCGCATTTTCTGAACCTGGCGACCGGCACATACACTGTGTCCGCGAAGCTGACGGGCTTCAACGACTACATGAACAACCGGGTCATCGTCGGCGCCGGCACCAGCGTGCCGCTCAAAGTCGCCCTGGCCATCGGCGGCGTTGCGGCTCAGGTTGACGTCACGTCCGACTCCCCTGTGGTCGACATCAAGAAGTCCACGGTGGCGACCAACGTCTCGCTCGAAGAGCTGCAGAACATTCCGTCCTCGCGTGATCCGTGGGTGGTCATGCAGACCGTCCCCGGCATCATCGTGGACCGGGTGAACGTCGGCGGCGCGGAATCCGGCCAGCAGTCGAACTACCAGGCGAAGGGCGCGAGCGGCTCCGAGAACACCTGGAACATGGACGGAATTCCCATCACGGACATGGCGGCCACCGGCGCAACGCCGACCTATTACGACATCGACATGTTCCAGGAGGCAAAGGTAACCGCACCGATCAGTACGGCGACTACGGGGCCGAGATCGGCGGCCCGATCATGAAGGACAAGTGGTGGGCGTGGGGCTCCTGGGGCAAGACCGACGTCCGCGTTCGCACGCTGACCGACGTGCTGGACCGCACGATCCTCCGGAACATCGGCGCCAAGACGCAGGCGCAGGTCACCGACACGACACGCCTGGGCTTCACGTTTTTCGAGGGGAACAAGCTGAAGTTCGGCCGCGGGGCGAGCGCCACACGCCCGGACGAGACGACGTGGAACCAGGACGGCCCAACGCGCATTTACAAGGGCGAAGCCAACTGGGTCGTCGGCAGCAACCTGTTCGTCACGGCGCGGGGCGCGCACTCGCAGATGGGCTTCCAGCTCGTGCCGTGCGGCGGCATGGACAAAGCAGCCTATCAAGACGACGGCGGCGTGTGGCACAACTCGTTCGTGTTCTACAAGTCCGACCGCCCGCAGGACACGGTGCTCGCCGACGCGAACTGGTTCCGCGGCCGGCACGAGGTCAAGTTCGGTTTCTCCTGGCGCCGCGCGGTCGTCGAGTCGGTCTCGCAGTGGCCCGGCAACAAGGTCATAAGCATCCACATCGGGTATCCGGACATTTTCGCAGTCGTGCAACGTGACTGGGCGTCCAATACCGAAGGGCGCTATATCAACGGCTACATCGGCGACACGATCTCGATGAAACGCCTGACGCTGAACCTCGGCGCGCGCATCGATCACGCGACTTCGTCGGTGACCGAGACGTCCGTGACGGCGCACCCAGTGCTGCCGAGCCTGCTGCCAGCGCTCAGCGCGCCGGCCGTGGAGAAGGCTTATGACTTCACGAGCGTGTCGCCGCGCGTCGGTCTGACCTACGCGCTCGACGAGAATCGAAAGACCCTTGCGCGCGCGAGCTACTCGCTGTTCGCGTCGCAGCTCGGCGCGGCCGACGCGTCGTTCGTGTCCGCCATCCAGTATTCGTACATCTACTATTACGCCGCAGATGCGAATGGAAACGGAACGGCGGAAGCCAACGAAATCCTCTTCAACCTCGGCAACCTCGGCTACGTCGGCTTCGACCCGGCCAACCCGACGGCGCTGACGAGCGTGAACAAAATCGGCGACGTGAGCTCGCCGCGGACGCACGAAGTGTTGTTCGGCCTCGACCATGAGCTGATCCCCAATCTCGGGTTGAGCGGCACTTTCACATACCGCTATTTCACCAACATGCGCTGGACGCCGCGCATCGATGTGCGCCAGAACGACTACACGCAGACCGGCACGCTGACCGGGAGCGCGGAGCCTGTGGGCTCGTTCAGCGTCCCTTACTATGCACTGAACGCCTCGGCCGTTCCGCCCGGCGGCGGGCGCGAGGCGATCAACCGAGACGGTTACCACCAGCGGTACTGGGGCTTCGAGGCCAGCGCCACCAAGCGCATGTCCAACCGCTGGATGATGCGGCTCGGCTTCTCGACCAACGATCACCGAGAGTACTTCGACGACCCGAACACGTCGATCGAAGACCCGACGCCAGGCCCCGCCAACCCGTTGAAAGACGGCGGCGTCGTCATCCGCGCGACCGGCGGGAGCGGGAAGAGCGGCATCTACATGATCCTGCCGAAGTACCAGTTCATCGCGAACGGCCTGTATCAGGGACCGTGGGGGATCAACTTCGGCGCGAACCTGGTGACGCGGCAGGGCTTCGGCCAGCCCTACTTCCGCGACCAGGTCACGACGGGGGATCCGCTCGGCAGCAAAAAGAGCGTGCTGATCAACTCCGACGTGAACGAGCAGCGTCTGCCCGCGGTGACTTCACTGGATGTCCGTCTGGAGAAGGGGATCAGGATTCGGCGCGCCAACCTGAACCTCGACTTCGACGTGTTCAACGTCACCAACAAGGCGACCGTGCTCGGCCGCCAGTACAATCTGCGGATCACCGGCAACCGCGGCTTCAACAGGGTGCTGGAGATCATGAACCCGCGCATCCTGCGGTTGGGTCTGCGGATCAACTTCTAACGACGATTTGCGCTAGACTGCAAGCCCGGGGCTCTGAGAGGAGCCCCGGGTTTTATTGTTGGCGCTCACCTGCTTGTGAACTCTCCTCACCGCGGCGCTGGCCGCCAGGGTCCTTTCAGCTTGCGGCGGCAGCGGCGGATCGGCGCCGCCCCCGTCGCCGGGCCCACCTC
>JAIVJE010000545.1 GCA_020200195.1 Acidobacteriota bacterium
TCTACGTGCTGCTCGAGAACACCAGCGGAGACATGCAACTGCTCTTTCCGCGGGACCTGGCACTCTTTGACTTTGGTTACCGCCAAGGCCAAGCCTACTACGCACCCGCCGATGACGACTGGATGACCTTGCCCTCACCCGGCGCGGGAGAGAATCGCATTCACCTCATCGCGTCGGCAGCACGCCTCACCAACCTTGAGAGTCTTCTCTCACAACACGCGGCTGCACCCGCGTCTCAACAGGCCCTCCTCCACCGAAAGCTTGCGGACGAGATCCGAAACCTCAAGGGGCAGCATCGGGACCTTCAATCGACCAGCGCGCGTCCCTTGCCGATGGGCGGTGCGGTGCGTGGCGGGCTCTCTCAATCCTACCTCCGTCCGCTGGCGCGTGAGATTCGCGCGGACAAGTTCTACGCGTGGACCTACACGATTACCCACCGCTGATCACATGAGGCGGCCCCGTCGCTTGCGGCTGGCGGTCGCCGTGACCCTGTCGAGTACGGCGCTGGCCCACACGCTGGCCTTCGCGGTGCCGAAACAGGCAGAGGCCTGGAACGGGCGCATCATTGACCTGCTGTTCGGCGTGCGCAGCTGGATGCCGCGCGCATGGCCACCTCCAGGTCCGGTCGCGTACGTCGAGATCTCGGACAAGTCGCGCCAGGCGATGGGTGTGCCCTACGTGGGCCGGGCCGATTACGCCAGGGTCATCACAAACCTTGCCGCTCTCGCGCCGGCTGCGATTGCCGTGGACGTGGTCTTTGCGGGCCGCCTCGACGAAGGCGACGAGGCTCTCGTCACCGCAACGCGCACGTCGGGGCACGTGTACTACGGGATGGCTTTCGATCCGTCGGTGCCCCCGAACGCCGGTCCCCCCAAGGCCTCGGACTGGCTCGAAGCCGCCGGTTGGGCCGTTCCCGTCGAAGGGCGCGGGTCGTTGCCGGAGGGCCATCAGCCATATCTTTCCTACACGGATCTGGCCGCTCGCTCCAAGGGATTGGGCCTGTTGAACGTCCAGCAGGATGCCGATGGAGTGCACCGCACGCTCCCCCTGCTGTTCCAGTATGCCGGGCGCGTCTACCCCACTCTGGCTCTTCGTGTCTTCACGGACGGTCTCGGCGTGGAACCCTCGGGGATTCGTATCGTGCTCGGAGACCGAATCGAGTTGCGGGGGAGTGCACGCACAGCGATCGTTCCCATCGACCGGCAGGGCAGGCTTCGGCTGAACTTTCCGGCCGAGTGGGACAGCAACCGACTGCCGCACTATCGATTCGAGAGTCTCTGGGGAGGTTTCCCGAATCGCGATACGAAGGAACAGTGGCAGGATGAACTGCGCCACCGCTTCGTCGTTCTGTGCGACGTGTCTACGGGGTCGGACGTGGGGTCCACGGCCATCGATCCGAGACTGCCGCTGCCGGCACTCCATGCAACGGCGCTCAGTATGATGCTGACCGGGACCTATCTGCCCGACGCGCCGCCGGCCGCTCGGCTGGGCCTCGAGATCGGACTGCTGGGGCTATTGGTGTTCGCTGCGGTGCGCGCCTCGTCAGCTGGATTCCTCGCAACTGCCATCGGCCTCGCCGCGCTGCTCGCGGCCGTCATCAGCGTCAGCTTTCTTCATTACCATCGGGTCATCCCACCATTGGCGCCAGCGTTCAGTCTCGCGGCCAGCACTGCTGCGATGGTCGGGGCACGCTATCTCTCCGAAGACCGTGAGCGGCAGCTACTCAAGCGGACCTTCTCGATGTATTTTCCTCCGGCCATGGTGGAACGTATCATCGCGAACCCCACCTTTGTCACCGAGGGTGGCGAGAAGCGGGAGCTCACCATCATGTTCAGCGACATCCAGGGGTTCACGACCCGGACCGCCGCGGCGCAGCCAGACCAGATTCGTCACTTTCTGAACGGCTACTTCAGCGAGATGGTGGAGATCGTGTTCGCACACGGCGGGACGGTCGACAAGTTCATCGGCGACGGGCTGATGGCGTTTTTCGGGGCCCCCGACGCCCAGCCCGATCATGCCGACCGGGCCGTGGCGGCGGCGATCGCCATGCAGCAGTGCATCGCGCGGTCGGCTGGGCGGTGGGTCATCGGTGAGGACGCCAGCCCCCTCCGTGTGCGCATCGGCCTCACGACCGGCCCGGTCGTCGTCGGCAACATGGGATCGAGCCGACGCCTGTCCTATACCGTGTTAGGCGCTTCGGTAAATCTGGCGCAGCGGCTCGAATCGAACGCACCAGCGGGAGGCATCCTGATTTCGAGCCGGTGCCGCGAGCTTCTCGACTCAGATGTCGAGACCCGCCCGTGCGGCGCCATCCCCATAAAAGGATTGTAACTCGCCCGGACGAGCGCAGCGACACGAACTCGGAGCTTGTCCGCCTGCGCGCCTGCAAGCGAGCAGTTACAGCCCGAGCTCCGCGACGACGGGATAGTGGTCCGACGCCCGGTCCGCCGCCGCGCTCTTGATGACCGCCGAACGCTCGACGGTGAATTCCGACGACGCGAAGATGTAGTCGAGCCGGAGCGCGGCGCCCTGCAGGGCGTGCGGACGGGACAGTCGGGTGGGAAGTGTGTGCGTCCGGCTCGCCGGCGAGAGGGTGTCCACAAGACCGTGAGCGCGCAGGACGGAGATGAGCTGGCGGTCGAGCATGCGCGTCGCCAGCACCTCGGGCTCCGCGGTCTGACCGGTGAGCTGGCGGACGAGCGTCGCGCGGTCGTAGGGATCCTCGTCGGAGAGCGCGTTGAAGTCGCCGATCATGAGCCCGGGCCTCCGCGCTGATCGCAGGAGAGGGAGGAATGCCTCGACGCGGTCAGCCTCGAAGATCTTGGGCGACGGGTGGACGACGTCGACGTGAACCTCACAACCGTCGCAACCGAGCACCGCGCGTACCGCCGACATCTGGCTCGCCCCGTCCGTCCGCCCGTCCCCTCGCCCGAGCGGCAGACGCTCCGCGTGGAGAATCGGGTAGCGCGACAGCAGACAACTCCCCCACTCGCCGTCGAAGCCGGCGCTGAACAGATGCTCGAGCCCGAACAGCCTCGCGTAGTCAGGACGGATCATGCATCCGCCGAGCCCGCAGTAGACCGCCTCGGTGAGCCCGAGGATGTCCGGCGCTTCCCCGAGGACGACCTCGCGAGCCGCCCCGGCACGCTCCTCGTGGAACAGCATCGTGTCGCCCTGTCGCTCGTGGGACGCGTACAGCAGGTTGTAGGTCATCACCTTCAACTTGAGCTTCATGTGCCGAACGACCTTACTGCCGGCGTCACGGTGCCTCGGGTGATTGCAAGGTCTTGCATGGTTCTCCGGTCCCGAATCGTCATAAGCGATTAGACTGCAGCGGGCGCGTAGGGCGAGTGAATCGGGCGAACGCTCGACGGCACTTCATCCCAAGCTGTGCAATGA
>JAIVJE010000309.1 GCA_020200195.1 Acidobacteriota bacterium
TGTGCGAGGTGCGGTGCGACGTGCGAGGTGCGGTGTGCGAAGTGCGGCGTGCGGCGCACGTTGACCGTTACCCGTGGTCCGAACGTGGAAGCGCACGTGTCCCGTCGCACCTCGTACCGCACGTTGAACGATGCACGCTGAACGTCGCACGTTCATGAGGAAGCTGTTTTTAGCAGGCGCGACTGCCTGGATGGTCGCGCTCGTGCCGCTCGCCGGCAGCGCTCAGACGCCGCCGGCGCACGACCACGCGGCCGTCCCCGCCAGCACCTGGCACCTGATGCAGGACAGCGTCGCGTTCCTGACGTTCAACCACCAGGGGGGACCCCGCGGCGGCCGTGAGTTTGTCTCGCAGAACTGGTGGATGGGGATGGCGGAGCGTCCCGTCGGACGCGGCACGATCCGGTTCAACCTGATGCTCAGCCTCGATCCGGCGCCCGTCGGCAGCGACGGCTACCGCGAGATCTTTCAGGTCGGCGAAACATTTGACGGGCGGCCGCTGATCGACCGGCAACATCCGCACGATGTTCTGATGCAGGCCGCCGTCGTCTGGCGCCTGCCGCTCGGCCGGGACGTCGCACTGACCCTGGCGGGCGCGCCTGTCGGAGAAGCCGCGCTCGGACCCGTGGCATTCATGCACCGATCGTCAGCGTTCGAGAACCCGACCGCTCCCCTGACGCATCACACGTTCGATTCCACTCACATCGTCATGGGCGTGCTCACAGCGGCCCTCGACCGCGGACCGTGGCAGGTCGAGACGTCGGTGTTCCGCGGGGAGGAGCCAGACGAAGAGCGCTGGGATCTCATGGACCCGGGCGCACTGGACTCGTGGTCCGTGCGCGGATGGGATCGGATGGTACCGCCCGAGCGATGCCTGGACGTTCCAGGTCTCGCACGGGTTCCTGACCGACCCGGAAGTGCTGGATCCGGGCAACGTGCGCCGCACGAGCGTCTCCGCGACCTGGCGCCGGTGCCGACGTGACGTTTTACGGTGTTCCGGAGATCCTCAAGCCGACCCACGGCGACCGGCCGGTCTCATTTCACGCGTTCATGCGCATCCGGCCGCCGGCGACGATGATGGGCCTGGTGGACGTGATTATGATTCGGGAGAGAGGGCGGGCCCCGCGCGTGGAACGTGACGTTACACGTGACTATTTCATCCTCGCCCCCAGCCATGCGTCGCGGAAGGCTTTCTGCTCCGCCGTCAAGGTGCCACCTGCGGATTCGACGGGAACGGCTTCCATCGCCGGGTCCTCTGCGAGCGTCACGCTGACGGTCGTCGTGGCTCCGTCGCGGCGCTTCACGGTCACCGACATCCTGTCGCCAGGCTTGTGGGCTTTGAGCGCGGTCTGCCAGGTGTGGCTGCTCGAGAGCGGCGTGCTGTCGATCGCGGTGATCACGTCTCCCTGGTCGAGGCCGGCCTTGTGCGCGGGGGATCCCCATGACACCAGCTCGGTGATCCGCCCCGTGCCCTCGACCACGACCGATCCGGCCCAGGCCGCCCCTGCATTGCGCTTGCGAAACACGATGCCCGCCCGCCCGAACAACCGCGCGTAGTCGGCGACCTCCCGCCCTTCCACGTACTTAGTGAAGAACTCGTCGGCAAACGCGCGATCGCCAGAGACCTCGGCCAACCGCTCGCGCGCGTCCTGCAGCGTGTACGGCCGCGCAACCAGGCCAGGCTGTGGCCCTCCGGGCTTTCCGTGGACGCGCCACATCGCGCGCATGAAGTCGTCCAGCGACACTTTGCTGTTCGACCGATCGCGAAGGCTCAGGTCCATGGCCAGCGCCACCGCAGCCCCGTACGTGTAGTAAGAAAGAAAGGTGGTCGACAGATTCGTGGGATCCACGGCACGGGCCGCGTCGCTGAAGGGCGCCATCTCACTCATCTGCACGGCGGAACGGAACTGCCGCCCGGGTGACGTGATCACCTCACTGGCCACCCCGCCAAAACCGCCTACGGTCTGCGGCAGCGGCGTCAATCCGGCGCGGCGCATGATCAGGCGGCCGTAGTACTGCGTGAACCCTTCCGCGAGCCAGAGCTCGCCCGAGATGTTGGCTTCCTCGAAATCGAACGGCTCGAGCGTCTTGGGACGGATTCGCTCGACGTTCCAGGCGTGGAAGAACTCGTGCGAGACCGTGCCGAGCACCCGGCGTCTCATCTGCGCATCACGCAACGTGACCGCCGCGGCGACCACGGTGCTGTTTCGATGCTCCATGCCGTCCCCCCCGCCCCACGGAACGTAATCTGCGAGGAACGTGTAGGTGCCGGTGTCGAACTCCGGGAATTCGCCATACACCGCCCCCATCTCGTTGACGATCTTCTCCGTGCCGGCCACGTACTCGTCGACGTCAGCCTCGGTCGCGTCGTGGTGCACGGTGACCCGGATCGTGAACTGCTTCCCGTCCGGGTTCCGCACTTTGAACGTGCGCAACGAGAACGCGCTCAACTCGGTCGGACTGTCCATCAAGTACTGGAGGTTCGGCGCGGTAAACGTCCAGGCATCGTCGGTGGGGAACAGCTGCGTGGCGGCCTTCCAGCTGGACCCTGCCGGCGGCTGGAAGCGGATGCGCGCGGGGCGCATGTCGAAGCCGCGCGCCCACATCAGGGTCGCGGGCAGATTCATGTGGGCGTGCGTCGTGTCGATGCCGAGATAGGTGCCGTCGATGTGGTCGCCGTAAACCTTGTAGGCGATGCGCACCGTGCCATCATGACCCGCAACGTCCCACTGGTAGGGGTTGGGGCGCGTCGGCGCCAGCTCGGTTCCCTTTCCGTCGTAGGCGTGCACGTCGAAGACGTTCTTCGAGTACTCGTGGACGGCGTAACGCCCGGGAGACGATCGGCTCATCCGCGCTTCCAGCGTGCCGGCAGGAACCGCGGGGAAGGTGACTTCTACCTGCGCGTAGTGATGTTCGGGAGCCGGGAACGAGACCTGGTACTGGACGGGCTCCTGCGCCGCGGCAGCAACCGCTGCGACGAGAACGATCAGTGCCGCTCGGATGGCGTGGCGCATGACTCTCCCCGTCTGTCACCGGGCATGACGCGCGGCCGCTCGACCGCCGGGTCGGAGTGCTACGACGCATAGCAGCTCAAACATGATATTGGCGGCGAGCAGCGCGGTGATCTGCCCTGGACCGTCGAACTGCGGCGCGACCTCGACGACGTCGCATCCGACAATGTTGAGACCGGCGAGGCCGCGGACGAGTTCCTGGGCCTCGAAGCTGGTGAGCCCGCCGACTTCTGGCGTGCCGGTCCCGGGGGCAAACGCGGGATCCACCGAGTCGATGTCGAAGGTGACGTAGACCGGTCCGCGCGCCAGCGCGTGGACCCGTTCCATGATCGACGAAACGCCGCCTGCTTTCACCTCTCGGATGTCGATCATCGTCACACCGTGGCTGTTCTGAAACGTGAAATCTTCGGTCTCGCCATACATCGGACCGCGGATACCGATCTGGACGTACCCGCCGCGCGCGAGCAGACCCTCCTCGATCGCACGCCGGAACGGTGAGCCGTGGAAATACTTGCTGCCGAAGTAGTCGCCCCACGTATCAATGTGTGCGTCGAACTGCACGAGGCTGACAGGCCCGTGCCTGGCGGCTACCGCGCGCAGAATGGGAAGCGAGATGGAATGATCGCCGCCGGCAATGATCGGAGTGGCACCGGCGTCCAGCACGTTTCGCACGCCGGCTTCTATCGCCGCGTAGGCCTGTTCCATGCCGACCGGCGGCGCGTCGACGTCACCCGCGTCCACGACCCTGAGCTCCGCGAATGGAGACACCTTCTGGAAATAGGAGTACGGGCGGATGAGCGACGATTGGGGCGCGGATCTCGCGCGGACCCAGCCGCGCGCCCGGTCGGTAGGACGTCCCGCTGTCGAACGGCACGCCGAGCAGCGCAACGTCGACATCCCGCAGGTCGGTCTGATGCGGCAGCCGCATGAACGTCGCCGGCTGGGCGAATCGCGGGCTGTCGGATGAATTGCGCTGCTGCGACTTGGGCAACGAACTGATCCTTGAAGTTCTTAGTCCTTGGTCCTTGGTCCTTGGTCCTTAGTGACGGAGAAGTCCTTGGTCCTTGGTCCTTGGTCCTTGGCCCTTTGGTGCACGTGCACAAGGACGAAGGACGAAGGACTAAGAACTTTTCGTTCCTACCTCGCCCTCACCCACCGGAACATTTCGGGAATGGTCGCAGACTTGCCCTGCATGAGGAGCCCAGTCCTGAAGATCTTGCCGGCCGCCCACACGGTGACGGTGACGGTCACCGCGGTCAGCACCAGCGACAGCGCGATTTCCCACGCGGGCGGACCGGGCTGCAGCGAGATCCGGAGAAGCATCAGGAACGGCGTGGCCGTCGGAATCATCGAAAGGATCGTCGCCATCGCTCCGTCGGGCGCGCGCAGGACCACCCGCGACGTCACGACCGGCAGCATGACGAGAAGCATGACCGGCGTCATCATGTTCTGTGAGTCCTTCAGGTCGGTGCAGGCCGCACCGATCGCAATGAAGATCGATCCGAACAGGAAGACCGCCATCGTGAGGTACACGAGGAACCAAGCGAGGATCGCCGGTCTCACGGCGTCCGCGTAACCCCAGTAATTCGCGACGATCAGCCCTCCGGCAATGTAGACGACCGTCAGGACCAGCGAGATGCCCGCGCTCCCGATCAGCTTGCCCATCATGAGCTGAAACGGGGTCACCGACGCGATCAGGATCTCGCTGATGCGGCTCATCTTCTCTTCGATCACGGTATTCAGGAGCTGCGGGGAGCTGGCCATCACCGTGAGGTACATGAGCGCCATCAGTACGGTGGGCACTCCGACCTCGCGGAACTGATCGACTTGCTGCGCCGCCTGCAGCCCACCCTGTGCATCGCGGGCGAACAAGCCGAGCGTCTCGACCGGCGTCTGTCGAAGCAGCCGCACCACCAGCGCACTATCGACGGCAGATGTCCGAAAGCGCTCGGTCAGAATCAGCGCGTTGACCGACGTGCGCACCCACTCAGGGAGCGCGGCATACGAGGGATGGTCCGAGTAGTAGCGGATCCTTACGCCTGATCCCGGGTCCAGCAGGCCTGCCGGTAGTTCGACGAAGGCGAAGAGCTCACCCCGCCGTACCTGATCCGACAACTCGATCCGGAGCTGGTCGGGGTCGCGGCCAGCCGGTGGCACCAGCACCGGCAGGAATTTCGCGCCCACCACGCTCCCGTCTTCCGCAGCGGCGGCGGCGCCGCGCCGGTTCAACTCACCGGCAAGGAGCGACAGCTTCTCGCCAAGCACGCCGGTGTAATCGACGACGGCGAACGTCCGATTTTTCGTGTCGGTGGAGTCCCTCGTCGCCCGGACGACAATGACGGACACCGCCATCACGACCGGCATCAGCAGGACGCTGATCATGAACGCCCTGCTGCGGACGAGGGTACCGAATTCCGATGACGCGACGATGAGAGTCTTGCGCATCATGAAGCTCTCAGCTCTCAGCTCTCAGCTCTCAGCCCTCAGCCAATCAGCTGAGCGCTGTTTTCCAGTTCCATTCCGGCGAGCTCCTGCTCCCGGGGCTTGGCGATTCGGACGAAGATATCCTGCAGCGACGGCCGCGCGACTTCGAAGTGATAAATCGCCGTGCGCGCGGCCAGGCGCACGAGAAACGCCTGCGGATCTCCCTTCAGCCGTACTTCCTGCACCTGCCCGAAATCGTTCACCGACTCCACCTCGTCATAGCCGCGCAAGGCGTCGACTCCTGCGGCGGTGCGGAGCCGGACCGTGTCGGCGCCGTACTGCTCCTGGATATCGTGGAGCGTGCCGTCGAGCACTTTCCGTCCGCGAAAAATCATGAACACCCGGTCGCACATCTTCTCGGCCGTCAGCATGTCGTGCGTGCTGAAGACGACCGTGCAGCCACGCCGGCGCATCTCGAGCACCCCGTCCTTGACGACGTGCGCGTTGACCGGGTCGAGCCCCGAGAAGGGCTCATCGAGAATCAGCAGCGCGGGGTTCGACACGACCGCCGAGACGAACTGCACTTTCTGCGACATCCCTTTGGAGAGGGTCTCGATCGGCCGGTGGTCGAGACCGGGCAATTCCATCCGCTCCATCCATTCGGAGATGCGGGTGTCCAGATCCGCGACGCGTTCCCCTTTCAGGCGCCCGTAGTAGCGCAGCAGCCGGCGGACGGTCATCTTCTTATAGAGACCCCGCTCTTCTGGTAAATAGCTGACCTTGTCACGGGCGGCCTCGGTGTCGCGGGAGCCGAGCACTTCGATCTCCCCCTCGTCCGGCAGCAGGATGTGCATGATCATCCGGAGGGTCGTGGTTTTGCCGGAGCCATTGGGCCCGATGAAGCCGTAAATCGAGCCGGTCGGGACCGTCAGCGACAGGTCGTCGACCGCCAGCGTGCCGTTGAATCGCTTGGTCACGTGCCGCAGCGCGATGGCATGCATCGACGGCTCCGGACGATCGAGCGGGCGGGGGCCGGCTGATGGACCGAGGGGGGCCTGATGGGTCATGCGGCGCCACGATCTTACCCTTTGTGGTGTTTCGGGCGCAGGTTGACACTTTGTGAAAAGTTTCACATTATTGTGCCGGGTCAGCCTGTGGCGGGCGGACGCCGCCGTGCTCGCTGCGGCGGGTGCTGGAAAGCCCCCGGTTTCGAGTAGGCTCTTGGAAACAGTCGCGGCGCGGTCGACACGATGAGCCAGATCTTCCATCGTCACACCAACGTCTACTCCCGGCTCAGTCTCCTGGCGGTTCTGGTATTCCTGGGGTTCCTGGGCGGAGTCCTCGCCCTGTTCAATCTGTCGGGATACAACACCAACCAGGATGTCGTGGTCGAGCAACCGATTCAGTTCAGCCACGCCCATCATGTCGGCGGCATGGGCATCGACTGCCGGTACTGCCACACGTCGGTCGAGGAGGCGGCCTTTGCGGGAATTCCGCCGACGAAAACGTGCATGAACTGCCACTCGCAGATCTGGACCGGGGCGCCGATTCTGGAGCCGGTCCGCGCGAGTTTTCGTGACAACCGCCCGCTCCAGTGGACCCGCGTCCACGATCTGCCCGACTTTGTGTACTTCAACCACAGCATTCACGTGAAGCAAGGCGTAGGCTGCGCGACGTGCCACGGTCCGGTGGATCGCATGCCGCTCATGCGTCAGGAGGCGACGCTGCAGATGTCGTGGTGCCTCGATTGTCACCGCAACCCGGAGAAATACGTGCGGCCGCGTGATCAGGTCTTCAATATGGCGTGGCAGCCGCCGGCCGACAACCCGAACCAAGGCGTGGAACTGGTCAAGGCATACAAGATCGCAAGCGTCAACCAGTTGACCAGTTGCTCCACCTGCCATCGGTAGCTATCAGCTGGCATTCGTCAGCTGTCAGCCAACGTGCTCGTTTACGGGGGAACAGGTCAGTCGGAACTCAGAGCTGAGAGCTGAGAGCTGAATATGGACTTTGCCGCCATTCGATCGCGATTGTCCGACGCCGAGGGGCGGCTCTATTGGCGCAGTCTCGGCGAACTGTCTGATTCCCCCGCCTTCCGCGAGTACCTGTATCGGGAGTTCCCGGAGCAGGCCTCCGAATGGAACGATCCAAAAGGGCGCCGCGACTTCCTGAAACTGATGAGCGCGTCGCTCGCGCTCGCCGGCATCGGCGCGTGCACGAAGCAGCCGTCGGAACAGATCGTTCCGTACGTGAAGCAGCCGGAGGATGTGGTCCCCGGCCGTCCGCTGTTCTACGCCACCGCGATCCCGTTCAGCGGCGTGGCCATGCCCGTCCTTGTCGAAAGTCACATGGGGCGTCCGACCAAGATTGAGGGGAATCCAGAGCACCCCGCCAGTCTCGGCGCGACCGACACGCTGACGCAGGCGGCCATCCTGGACCTTTACGATCCCGATCGCGCCAAGACGGTGACCTTTCGCGGCGAAGTGCAGGGATGGGGTGGGTTCCACACCGCGATGCAGAACGCGCTCGGCGCGCAGAAGGGGCGGCAGGGTGCGGGACTTCGCTTCCTGACCGGACCGACGACGTCGCCGTCCTTTGCCGAGCTCATGGCCACTGTGCTTCGGGATTACCCGCAGGCGCGATGGCACCAGTACGATCCGGTCGCCAGAATCGGAACTCCCGGCTCAGCCGGATCCGCCAGCGAGCCGATCTATTACTTCGACCGAGCCGACGTCATCCTCTCGCTCGACGCCGATTTTCTGACCGGCGGACCGGGTAATGTCCGGTACTCGAGGGACTTCGCCGGCCGCCGGCGCGTGACCGATGACCGCAAGGAGATGAATCGCCTCTATGTGGTCGAGAGCACGCCCACACTGACCGGCGCGAAAGCCGATCATCGATTGCCCTTACGCGCCTCCGCGGTTGAGGGCTTTGCCCGTCAGCTTGCGGCAGGCGTGGGCGCGGGTGCACAAATGGGCACCGGCGCGGAATCCCCGACTAAAGAATTCATCGCGGCAGTCGCGAAGGACTTGCAGGCGCATCGCGGCCGCGCTGTGGTACTTGCGGGCGACTACCAGCCACCACCGGTACACCAGTTTGCCCGCGCGATGAACGATGCGCTGGGCAACTCGGGCGCAACCGTGACGTACGTGCCAACCATCGAGGCCCAGCCAGTCGATCAGCACGCCTCACTCGTGGAGCTTGCGCGCGCGATGGACGCGGGTCAGGTCGAACTGCTCGTCATCATGGGGAGCAACCTGGTGTACTCGGCGCCGATTGACTTGAAATTCGCGGAAAAACTCGCGAAGGTCGGCCTCGTCGTGTACCACGGGACTCACGTCGACGAGACGGCCAATCTGTGCCATTGGAACGTGCCGCAGGCGCACGCGCTCGAGAGCTGGGGCGACGTGCGCGCGTACGACGGCACTGTGACGCTGATGCAGCCGCTGATTGCGCCGCTGTATGAAGGAGCGCGCTCGGCGCACGAATTGCTGGGAGTGTTCACGCCGCAATCCGATCGGCGCGGCGTCGAGATTGTGAAGGACTACTGGACGCGCGCATTCGCCGGCCAGGGCGGCTGGACGATCCGTTCCGCCACGGGCGAGCCTTATAAGACTGCGGACG
>JAIVJE010000256.1 GCA_020200195.1 Acidobacteriota bacterium
AACTCGGCCACGTCGTCAATTTCGACGTGCCGAGAGCGCCGGATGATTACATCCACCGCGTCGGCCGGACGGGACGCGCGGAAGCGACGGGGGACGCGTTCACGTTCGTCGCGCCGGACGAGGAACCCGAGCTGCGCGACATCGAACGCGCGATCGGGCGGCGCCTTCCCCGAGTGACGGTGCCAGACTTCGATTACACCGCCAAACCGCAGGCGAAGTTCGAGGTGCCGATCGCGCAGCGCATTGCGGAGATTCGCACTCGAAAGCGCGAAGAGCGCGCGCGGGCGCAGATCAACGCCGCCCGCCGGGCGGCCGCGCACCGCGGCCAGCCCGTCCCCACTGGAGGCCGCCGTCCCCCCGGCGCCGTCGGCGATTCGCACCGACGTTCGAGCGGTTCCGGAGCGCGCAGCACCTCCGGGCGGAGAAGATACTGATCTAGTCGGTTCGGCAGGTTCGTTAGGTGCGAAGGGTTCGTCAGGTGCGGCGGCGTCGTTGAGTTCGGTGAGTGCGAGAGGCTCGGCCGGCGAACGTTTGATCCAACCCCATTACTTCTTCATGAACACTCCGAACCTAACGAACCCACCGAACCTAACGAACCCACCGAACCTGACGAACCCACCGAACCCAACGACCCTTTTTGTCTGGGGAGCCGTCTGCCTGATCTGGAGCACGGTCTGGCTGTTCATCAAGCTGGGCGTCACCGACGTGCCACCCGTCGGCTTCGCGGCGGTGCGCCTGATGATCGCGTTCGCCGTGCTCGGCCCCGTCGCGCTGCTGACCGGCCCGCGTCTGCCACGCCGCCTGCGTGAATGGGTGCTGATCGTGTCGACCGGGTTGCTGCTGCTCGGCGCCAACTACGCGCTCCTGTACTGGGGGCTGCAGTTCGTGTCCTCCGGCCTGACCGCCGTGCTCCAGGCCACGATGCCGCTCTTTGGGCTCTTGTTCGCGCATCTTCTGCTCCCCGACGAGCGCATGACGCCGCTGAAACTGGGCGCGATGCTCCTGGGCATCGGAGGCGTTGCCATCGTGTGGGCCCACCAGATCGAGTTTGCCGGACGAGCCGCATTCGTCGGCTCCGTTTCCGTCGTCGGCGGCGCCGTCTGCGTCGCCCTCGCCTACGTCGTCGTCAAGGCGTACGGAAACCATCTACACCCGAGCGTGCTGACCGCGGGACAGATGGCGTCTGCGCTCGTGCCGTTGACGCTGTTCGCGACCCTGGTCGAGGGCAGTCCGTTCGCCGTGCACTGGACGCGGACAGCGCTCGTCTCGGTGTTCTATCTGGCGCTCGCGGGATCGGTCTCGGCCGCGTGGTTGAATTACTGGCTATTGAAACGCATGGGTGCGACCAAGGTGCTCCTGATGGGCCTGGTGGAGCCGTTGATCGCGGTCGCACTCGGCGCTGCCGTGCTCGGTGAGACGTTCACCGCCCGCACGGCTCTCGGCGGCGTGTGTATTCTGATCAGTGTCGCGCTCGGGCTGGATCTGATCCCCATGAAAAAGAAGGAGCGCTCATGAAGTCACAACGCCAGGTCGCAACAGACGACGATGTGATCAGCGAACACACGAATGTCACGTCAGAATGGAGCAAGCAGGAACAGACCGGGTACGACGCCACCGTATAATCACTCTGTGAAGAAGATCTCCAGCAATATCCTCGAGGCCATCGGCAACACCCCGATGGTTCGCCTCAACAGCGTCACGCGCGATGTGAAGGCGACCGTGCTCGCAAAGATCGAAACGACCAATCCCGGTAACTCGATCAAGGATCGCATGGCCGTGCGCATGATCGAGGACGCCGAACGCGCTGGCAAGCTGAAGCCGGGCGGCACGATCATCGAGGGCACCTCCGGCAACACCGGCATGGGGCTCGCCATTGCCGCGGTCGTCAAGGGCTACAAGTGCATCTTCACGACCACCGACAAACAGTCGAAGGAGAAAGTGGATGCGCTGAAGGCGTTCGGCGCCGAAGTCATCGTCTGCCCGACGAACGTCGACCCCGAAGATCCGCGCTCGTACTATTCGGTATCGTCGCGGC
Organism: Acidobacteriota bacterium; assembly: GCA_020200195.1. Classification (GTDB taxonomy): domain Bacteria; phylum Acidobacteriota; class Vicinamibacteria; order Vicinamibacterales; family 2-12-FULL-66-21; genus JAIVJE01. The sequence goes on from JAIVJE010000256.1 coordinate 2,036, forward strand.
TGGAGAAGGAGGTCCCCAATTCATGGAAGGCCAACCAGTACGACAACCTGTCGAATTCGGCGGCGCACTACGAGCAGACGGGGCCGGAAATCTGGGAGCAGACTGAGGGGCGGATCACACACCTGGTCGTCGGCGTCGGTACGGGCGGCACGATTAGCGGCGTGGGTCGCTACCTCAAAGAGAAAAACGCGGACATCCAGTGCTGGGGGATCGACACCTACGGGTCAGTATTCAAGAAGTACAAGGAAACCGGCATCTTCGACAAGAACGAGATCTATCCCTACATTCGCCGGGCTGCTCCAGCTCAAAGACCATTTACGCAAGGGCAACCTGGTGGTCGTCATCTTTCACGATCACGGTTCGCGCTATCTCGGCAAGATGTACAACGACGATTGGATGCGAGAGAAGGGCTTCCTCGAGAAGACGGGCATGACGGCGCGCGACCTGGTGGCCTCCGGGTTGTCGGGGGAGCTGTTCGCGATCGAAGCGTCACAATCGGTGGAAAACGCCGTGAAGCTGATGGGCGAGCACGACTTCTCACAGGTGTCCATCACCCGCGACAAGCGGCTCGTTGGATCGCTGAACGAGACCCATCTCTACGCCGAGCTGGTCCGCGACGCGAACATCAAGACCCAGCCTGTCGACGCGATCATGCAGCCCGCCTTTCCGTTCGTCGACATCTCGACGCCGGTGGAGCTGCTCTCGACGATGATTACACCCGCCAATCCTGCAGTCCTGGTCCGCGACTTCAAGACCGAGAAGACGTTCATCATCACGCGTTCGGACGTCATTCGTGTGTTGTAGGCGAAGAAGTGCGCGGAGCGCCTGGCATCCCCGCCGAAACGCGCCACCGTGCTGTGCCATAATCTGCCGCGGAGGCGCTCGATGAGAACTCTCCTGATTGCCGTCATCTCCGCGGCGGCGCTGGCCCCGCCGGCGCTCGCGCAGACGGCTGACGCGACCGGCAAGTGGTCGATGACCCTAAATACGCCCCGCGGGCCGAACACAGTGCCACTGGTCCTCAAGAAAGAAGGGGAGACGCTGACCGGGACGCTGACCGGGCCGCAAGGTGAGGAGCTGCCGATTGCCGGGACGCAGAAGGACACCGCGGTGTCGCTGTCGTTCACCGTCCAGACGTCCGACGGCACCATCCCGGTGATGATGACCGGCACTCAAGACGGTGATGCGATGAAGGGAACCGTCGACTTCGGCGGCCGGGGAACCGGCGACTGGAGCGCCACACGGGAGGTGGCCGCCGCGCCGCCGCCCGCTGATTCGGCGACCGGGACTGCCGTCAACGTGAGCGGCGCCTGGGCGCTCGAGGTCAACACCGGTGCGGGCAGTGGGACACCCACGGCGACCTTCACGCAGGAGGGCGACAAACTAACGGGGCAGTATGTGGGCCAGTTTGGCGAAGCGCCGCTCACCGGGACGATCAAGGGCAACGCGATCACGTTCAGCGTGACCCTGACGGTACAGGGTAATTCGGCCACGGTGATATACACGGGAACCGTCGATGCCGATACGATGAAAGGGACCGTGCAGTTCGGCGATTTGGGCGAAGGAACGTTCACGGGCAAGAGAAAACCGTGACGTTCCCTACAATAAACTTTGCATCGCAAAGCACAATCGTGCTATTCTGAAAAAGAGCCTAAGACCCTGATGGCCCAGGCCCCTGTCGAGCTGACGCTCGAACTCAGTCCGCGCGCGCGAGTCGACGTCATCGACGTGCGCCGGGTCGTTTCCTCCCAATACGGCGACGCGCTCGATTTCTATCCCCGCGCGCTCTGCTGCTCCTTCCACACGACTGCCGGCTATCTCGATCAAAGTGTGGCGTCGCGTCTGAATCAGACCGAAGCTGGCGTCATGCCTTACATCGACCTGTTCCGGACGATGTTCCCGCAGGGCGCGGGATACGAGCACGACAAGCTGGACCGGCGGACGGAGTTGACCGACGCGCAGAAGCCCGTCGAACCCATGAACGCGGATTCACACCTGGCGTTCATGGCCGGTGCGAGTGCACCGCGCTCCTCGCGCGGCACGGGGTCGCCAAGGGGCGGATCCGATTGACGCTCGCGCCCGGCGAGCGCCACGCGGGCCTCACCGTGAACGAGTACGAAACGCTGCTGATGCGGCACGATCTCTCGGACGTGCTGCGGGATCCACTTCGGTTCATGGCGGAGAAAGCCGGACACATGCTCGGAAACCCCAGAGCGATCCCGGCAAAAACGCTCGACTACGCAAAGTACGATCTGGTGCGGGTCTTCAACGAGCTGGTGGACGTGCTCGGCCTGCGCGAGTCGATGGTCGAAAGCGTGCTGTCGCGCGCGATTGCGATGCCGGCTGCGCGGTTTCTGCGGATGAAGCGATCGGTGAGCTTGCTGGTCTCGGATCGTAACAACGCTGGTCACGGTGCGATCGTCGAAGGCACCTATCAGAGCCCCATTCTCGTGCAGTGGCACCGTGGCAGCCGGCAAGCCCGCGTCCTCGATGTCACGCTCACCAGGTTCGTTTAGTACCTCCATCCCTTCAAGTCCGCTCCCGGCGGCGCGTAGCGCTCGATGTGCGCCACCATCTTCTTCATCAGCTCGGCCCCGCGCGGACCCCAGCAGTGTGGCGCCTTGCGCTGAAACACCACTTCGCCGGTGAACTTCGGATTCTCCGCCGTCACCAGAAATTCGTTGAGCTTCTCCACGGCGTCGTTCAGGTAATACGAGTCCATATCGCCCACGTAGATATTGAGCTTGCGCCCGATCTTCGGGCCCAGCGTCGCCCAATTCGTCTCGAGCACGTGCCGTAGATCGAATCTTTTCCACTGCTCGGCGACGGCTTTGTCGATGACGCCCGTTTCCTTGTTCCACAGCCGCGTGGGATCCCGTCCGGTCCCGCGGGTGAATATGTCGCCTCCCAGATATCCCACTGACCGCCGGATCGTGACTTGTCGCCGACGACCAGCTCATACCAATTCTCATCTTTCATCATCGAACGGATGTTGCCGTCCGGCAGCCGCTGGTTCGGCCGTTCCACGATCACCCATCCGTTGTCGATGAAGTACGCGTTGGGGTCCTTGTAGATGTCGACAATCTGGTGGTAGCTGAAATCCACCGCATCGGGGCAGCTCGCAAACGCGCCGCCGTAGAAGTCCGGGTAAAACACCTGATGCGCAGCGGCGATCCATCCGCCGGTCGATCCGCCGGACAGCATGCGCGCCCACGGCTCGCGTATGACGCGAAACTTCTCTTCGACCGCAGGGATCAGCTCCTGCATGATCGCGTCCCCGAACGGTCCGTTGTTCTCGGAGTTCACGCCGTACGAGTCGTCATAGTATGGCGAGGGATGCTGCAACGTGACGTACACGAAGCGCGGGGTTCCGGCAGCCATCCAGAAGGCGTCGAACTCGGCGCCGCGTCCGTAGCCGCCGGGCGCGTTCAGCGAGAAATGTCCCTGCTCGTAGTTGACGGGATATCGGACGTTCGGGTGCGCATCGTAGTCCTTCGGGAGCAGGACAGTCGCGCCAAGAAAGATCGGATGCCCCCACCAGTCCGTCAGAATGCGACTCTGAATCCGTATCCGCTTCACCATGGCCGTGTCAGGCGGCAGTTGCACGGGCGGAATCACCTTGGAAACCGCGTGTAGACGTTGACGAACGGCTGCATCCAGTATTCCCCGGCGGGCAGATCGCGGAGCGCTGCGATGGGGTGCCCTCGCTCGGCGGTTCCGAACGCCGCTACGGCACCCGGGACGAAGGCCTCCACATAGATCGAGAACAACGGAACTCCCGTGGGTCCCGCCTGTTCAATAGGGGTGCGCTGGTTGACGCGGCTCACGGCGACATACACCATGCCGGTCACCGGCTCGGTCCGCGCCTCACGGGTGAACGTGACGTCGATGCCCGGCGATCTCGCCGCCGGCTGCCGGGCGTGCACGGAAACAGCGGCGGCGGCCAGCGTGACAATGATGACGACAGGACCGGCTGGGCGTTGAAGCATGCGGCCGTATGTTAGCGCGCGCCGCCACGTTGTGATAGAAGGCGGGCGGATGCGATTTGTCCTCGCCACGACCGTCGCCGCGCTCCTCGTGTTATCGGCGCCGTTCATCGGCCAGATCCGCACCAGCATCAGGACTGCCTTCCCCGGTCAATTCGTCGCCATCGTCGGCATCGTCGTCGGCGTTGCCGTAGTGGCCGGGATCGTCGCGGCCCTCATCCGCATCCGCGATTGCCGCGCGCTCCGCTACGGCACAATCGCCGCCGCGCTCGTGATTGGAATCGCCTACTCCGCGAGCCTGGGCACAGGCAACCCGGAAGTCGACGCCGTTGAGCGCTTCCACTTCGTCGAGTACGGGCTGATCACGCTGCTGTTCTATCGCGCGTGGCGTCCGGTGAACGACGGATCCGTCTTCGTGTTACCGGTGCTCGCGGGGATCGTGGTGGGTACGCTCGAGGAATGGGTGCAGTGGTTCATTCCAGCGCGGATCGGCGAGGTGCGCGACGTAGTCCTGAATTGCGTGGCCATTGCGTGCGGGCTTTTGTTCAGCATCGGGCTCGACCCGCCCGAGCGGCTCTCGCTCACGCTGCGCCGCGGATCGTTGAGGCGCATCGGTGTCGCGTTCGTGCTCGCGACGCTCGTGTTCGCACTCTTCTTTCACGCAGTACATCTCGGATATGCCGTGTCCTCTGGCGAGGGGATCACGTTCAGGTCACGGTACGGGCGCGACGAGTTGAAGCGGATCGCCGCCGAACGGGCGGTGTCCTGGAAGGGCCAGGAGTTGGCGGCCCCCCCGCGCCTGTCGCGGGAGGATCAGTACATGAGTGAAGGGCTGTGGCACGTACAGTGG
>JAIVJE010000257.1 GCA_020200195.1 Acidobacteriota bacterium
ATAGACGAACGCATCCACCTTGTGCGTGTCCATCGCTTTCAGGACGGCGGCGCGAAACTGTTGCCGGTATTCCGCTTCCGCCTTGCACGCCGGCGTGTCCGGGCCGTTCTCGACCGCCTCCTGCGCCTGCTCGAGCCGTCGCTGCACCGAGGGGTGGAACCGTCGCGACTTGATGATCTCTTCGACGCTGAGGACAGGCACCTTGTCGCCGAGGGTGGCGAGATAACGATTCATGTCGTACTTGAAACCGCCGCACGGCGGCCCACCCTGTGGACGACGCGCTTGCGAGAGGTCGACCGGAGCAGGATCGGTGATGAACGCGCCGGCATGCTTGAGGTCCTCGACTGCTGCGGTAAAGACTCGAACAATCTCAGGATCGGTCGTGTCGCGCTCGTACGCCTGCCGCAAGACGCCGATCCGCGCGCCATGAAGACCGTCCTTCACGAGCGACGCGGCATAATTATCCGGTACCCGCGGCCGTGCGCCGGTGCCCCAGCCAGGGCCGTGCAGGCCGCCCGCGTTATCGGTCGTGGCGGTGTCGTTCGGATCAGCGCCAACGATCACCTGAAATACTGCCACCGCGTCTTCCATGGTCCGCGCCATCGGTCCCGCAATGTCCGCCAGAAAACTGAGCGGCGATACGCCTGCCCGGCTCGTCAACCCCATTGTCGAGCGGATGCCGACGAGTGCCTGGTGTGATGAAGGACCCCGAATGGAGTTGCCCGTGTCGCTGCCGAGGCCGACGGCGCCAAAACTGGCAGCGACCGCGGCGGCCGTTCCGCCACTCGACCCGGCGGTCACCCGGTCGAGCGCGTACGGATTGCGCGTGTAGCCGGGCAGGATCGAGCTGACGGTCTCGTACGGCGTGAACGCGAACTCTGCCATGTTCGATTTCGCGAGGACGATGGCACCCGCCTCCTTGATGCGACTGACCTGGAAGGCGTCTCGGGTCGAGACGAATCCCTGCAGCGACAGCGATCCTGACGCGCTTTGTAGTCCGATTGTTTCGAAGTTGTCCTTGACGATGGTGGGTATGCAGTGAAGGGGGCCGGCCCAGCCGCCGCGGTCGAGGGTTTCCGCCTGCGCCACGGCGTTGGGATTGACGAGGACGATCGCGTTCAGTGCGGGGCCGTTCTTGTCGAACGCGTCAATGCGGCGCAGGTACTGCTCCACGATTGCGCGGCACGTGATGCGCCCCGCCTTGAGCGCCGCGTGGATCTCGGCGATGGTCGCTTCCTCGACACGAAAGGGAACAGGGCCCTGCGCAACGACCGACGTGACGAGCGCAGCGGCCACACCGATGGCGAGGAGCGGTTTCATGGGGGTATGTTAGTCACGTGCGACGTGCGACGTGCAACGTCCAATGTTCAACGTGCGGTGCGGCGTGCGATGTGCGATGTACGACGTGCGGTGCGACGTGCGGTGCGACGTGCGATGCGCGGCGTGCGACGTGCCGGGCGACGTTCAGCGGAACCATCCACTCACGGTCGGGGTCAATCTGTAAATGCCAAAGCTGTACGAAGAGCTCGCGTCGTGGTGGCCGGTCATGTCGGCGCCTGCCGATTACGAGGAAGAGGCAGCCTTCTACGGGCGGACGCTGGCGGCCGCGTGCGAACGGCCGATGCGCACGGTACTGGAACTGGGCAGCGGCGGTGGTAATAACGCGTCGCACTTGAAGGCGCGATTCGAGATGGTTCTCGTTGACCCTTCCAGCGGCATGCTGGCGGTGAGCCGCATGCTGAACCCCGAGTGCGAGCACGTCCAGGGCGACATGCGAACAGCGAGACTTGGTCGTGAGTTCGACGGTGTGTTCGTCCACGATGCGGTGTGTTACATGACGACCGAATCCGATCTGCGGATGGCGATCGAGACCGCTTTCGTGCACTGCCGGCCCGGAGGAGCGGCGCTGTTCGCCCCGGATTTCGTCCGGGAGAACTTCCGGCCGTCAACGGACTGCGGCGGCCACGACGACCAGACCGCGGGCCTCAGGTATCTCGAATGGACCTGGGATCCCGACCCGGCGGACACCACGTACACCGTTGACTACGCCTACCTGCTGCGTTCATCCGACGGTGTGGTGCGCGTGAAGCACGATCGGCACGTCGAGGGTCTGTTCAGGCGCGAGGACTGGCTCCGCCTGCTGTTGGAGGCAGGGTTCCAGGCGTGTGCTGTTCCCCTGGAGCATTCCGAACTCGAACCTGGCTCACATGAGGTCTTCGTGGCGAAGAGGCCGACTGGTTCCGCCCGGGCCTGAGCCTGTTTTCCTTCCTCTTTCGCCTTCCGGGTTGGAAGCCCGAGGGAGGAGAGGGCCGCAAAAGCC
>JAIVJE010000546.1 GCA_020200195.1 Acidobacteriota bacterium
TGTCCGGCTTCAGCCGGACTGTCTTCGTAGTTGTCGTAGTGTCCGGCTTCAGCCGGACTGTCTTCGTAGTTGTCGTAGTGTCCGGCTTCAGCCGGACTGTCTTCGTAGTTGTCGTAGTGTCCGGCTTCAGCCGGACCAACCGGACCCTCACTCGCAAACGTGTCCAGGATGGTGACCTTGGTATACGTGATCGCGTCGGTGTAGTAATCACAGTCGACCGCACGGATGTAGGCTTTGCGGCCGTCGAAGTCGAGCCGCTCCACCTGGAACAGCTGTCCCTCCACCATGTAGATCGCCTTCTCGTGCAACATCGCGGGGCCGCTGGTGAAATCAGTCTCGGCAATGACCCGCTCGCCGTGCGTGCAGTCAATCACGACAAAGTTGTCGGACGACACCGACCGCAGGCTCACCGCGTCAGCCGGGTATGACTCGTGCGTCCAGTTCCACTGGCCGTCGGCGTGGTGCACGAACCCTTCCTCGCCCAGCACGGCAAGAACCTGTTGCACATCCTCCTGACCGAAGCGCTCATCGTCTTTGAAAGGCAGCTCGAACGCCGCGCACTTCACGTGGTCCAGCAGGATGTGCAGGTTGTCCGGGTTGATCAGTGCGTGCTCCGGAGACGCGCCGAAGAAATAGGCCGGATTGCGGACGATGAACTGGTCGATTGGCGCGCTGCTCGCGACCAGCACCGCCGCCGAGCGCGTGGTGCGCCGGCCCGCGCGGCCGGCGCGCTGCCAGGTCGCGGCGATCGTGCCCGGATACCCCGCCATCACCGCGACGTCGAGCGCCCCGATATCGATGCCGAGCTCCAGCGCGTTGGTCGATACCACCGCACGAACCTGCCCCTCCCGCAGCCCTCGCTCGATCTCACGACGTCGGTTGGGCAGATAGCCTCCTCGGTAGCCGCGAATCACGTCAGCGGACCCGGGGGCGCCATGAAACGCATCCTTCAAGTACGTGGTCAGGATCTCGACCGACAGGCGGCTCTGGGCAAACAGGATCAGCTGCAGGTTGTGACGCAGGAACTCGAGCGCGACCCGCCGTGCTTCGGACAGGTACGATCGCCGGATACCGAGCTGGGCGTTGACGACGGGTGGGTTGACGAACAGAAAGAACTTCTCGCCGCGCGGCGCGCCGCTCCGATCGACCAACTCGAACGGGCGTCCGGTCAGCCCTTCGGCGAGCTCGCGCGGATTTGCGATGGTCGCCGACGAGCAGATGAAGATCGGATCCGACCCGTAGTGCCGGCAGATGCGTTGAAGCCGGCGCATGATGTTCGACAAGTGGCTGCCGAACACGCCGCGATACGCGTGCAGCTCGTCGATGATGACGAACCGCAGGTTCTCGAACAGTTTCGCCCAGCGGGGATGGTGCGGCAGGATGCCGGAATGCACCATGTCGGGGTTGCTCAGCACCACGTGCGCCTTGCCACGGATCGCCCGGCGGGCGTCGGACGGGGTGTCGCCGTCATATGTAAAGACGCTGATGTCGGTGCCCGTTCCCTGCTTGACGAGCTCGGAGAGCCCGTGGAGCTCGGCGAGCTGATCCTGTGCGAGCGCTTTCGTGGGAAACAAATAGAGTGCGCGCGCCGACGAATCCTGCAGGATCGCGTTGAGTACGGGGGCGTTGTAACAAAGGGTCTTTCCCGAGGCCGTTGGCGTGATCGTTACGACGTTGCGGCCACCGAGCACATGGGCGAACGCCTCCGCCTGATGGGTATAGAGACGATCGATGCCGCGCGCCGCGAGGGCCGCGCGTAGCCGGGCGTCCGTCCCGTTCGGATAGGCGGCGAACGCCGCCTCGATCGCCGGCAGACGGTGCGCAGCCGTGACAATGGGATCCGCATCCGGACCCAGGGGAGCGCGAGAGGCGGTCAGCCGACCGAGGACCTCCTGCAGCGACCGGTCCTTGTCGCCCGAAACGACGGGCAGGGTATGCGAGGGCATGGAAAGTGTTGGTCGGACAGGGATTGCGGGACCGATGGTAGCAGGCGAAGCGCCGGCGATCAATAGGCGAAAGCGGCGGGCGGGTGCCTGGTTCGTGCGAGAATACCCGCGCCCGAACGTTCGAGACATCCGACGAAATGACGGACTCCACCCAGAATAAGGGCGCCGGGCTCACCGATAGCCGGCCCGCCAGAAGTCAGCTCTATCCCTGGTACGACTCGGTCTGGCTGACACAGTATGCCCAGGCCAAAGCGATCATCCGGCTGGTCAGGCAGATGCACTGACGATGTTCGGCGATGCATTCCGCACCTTCCATACGCGTCCGGATTTCCACCCGCAACTGCTCGATCGCCCGTTTGACGCGGTCGGTGAGCCGGTGGAAACCAGTTACAACTTTCTCAGCCTCTACGCTGCGATGGGCGTCTGTCCTGTTCATATGGACGCGCCATCGGCGAAGTGGACGCTCGACCTGTGCGTCGATCAATCGACCCCCTGGCCGATCTATTTCAGTCAAGTGCAGCCGTGGCCCGACCTGGAGTCGGCGGCTTGGCCGGAGGCGGACTGGGAGGAGCACATCAAGCGGTCTCCATCACTGCATCTCACCCCTTATACGTTGCAGCCGGGACAGGCCGTCGTGTTCTCAGGCAGCAGCCAATGGCATTACCGCGACGCCATGCCGGCCGCAAGCGGCCCGCAGTTCTGCACGTTGCTGTTTTTCCACTTCATTCCGCGAGGCACCGCGGAACTCGTCCGGCCCGAAAACTGGGCGCGGTTGTTCGGCATTCCGGAACTCGGTCAGGTTGTCGGTTCGGCCCGGTCGTAGGCAGCAGTGGCCGCGATGCCGCTCAGTGCTACGACGCCGATCAGGTTCGGGAAGATCTGCAGGGCGTTCATCAGATCGCCCCACGCCCACACCAGATCGACTTTTGTGATCGCACCAAGCGGAATCAGCAGACAGTACACCCACCGATAGGGCACGACCACCCGCCGTCCCAGCCAGTACGCGAGGAACTGCTCGCCATAAAAGGCCCACCCGATGAGCGTCGTGTACCCGAACAGGAATACGCAGAAGGCGACGATATAGCCGCCGAAGCCGGGCATCGCGGCGTTGAACGCTGACGCCACGGCGGCGGTGCTCGTCTGTCCCGACATCCAGGCGCCGGTCAGCAGCACGGTCATCGCCGTCAGCGTGCAGGTCCCGAACGACACAATGAATGTCTCCATCACCGCGTTCAGTCCCTGCTGCACCGGCCGGTCGCTGCGCGCCGTGCCGTAGGCCACAGCCGCGGTGCCGTAGCCCGCTTCGTTGGCGTAGAGTCCGCGCGCCAGCCCGAAACGCATAGCCGTGAACATACCGAACCCGAGCGCCGACTGTGTCGTGAACGCCTCGCGGAAGACCAGCGCGAGTACTTCCGGGATCCGCGACGCGAACGACACGACGACGATGAGGCCGCCAGCGAAGAACAAGCCCACCTTGAGCGGTGTCAGCTTCTCGGCGGCGCGGCCGATGGACTTGATCCCGCCGATGATCACGAGCCACGTAAGGATCGCGACTGCCACGCCGGACACCCAGAACGGGACACCGACCTGCGTGTTCATCACGAGCGCGATCGAATTGGTCTGTGTAAACGGGGTCGTCGTCAGCGCAGCTATCCCGGCGACGACCGCATAGGTCATCGCCAGGGCGGGTGACCGCAGCCCCTCCCGCAAGTAGTACATCGGACCGGACCGCACGTCCTTCCCCGCACGCGCCTGACGGAACGTGAGGCCGAGGACCGCTTCGCTGAATTTGATCGCGGTGGCGAAAAAGCCGTAGCACCAGATCCAGAAGAGCACGCCAGGAC
>JAIVJE010000547.1 GCA_020200195.1 Acidobacteriota bacterium
GTCAAAGTACCGGGCGACCAACGATCCCGCGGCGCTCGGGGCCACCACACAAGCATTTCGCGACCGGTATCAGAACACGAGCTGGGCGAAAAAGGCTTCCGTGTGGGGTAAACCCGCGTCCGGTTAGGGGTGTGGCGTCTAGCGAATCAGGAACAACTTGTCCTGCCGCTGAAGCGCCCACCGAGCTTTGCCGTCCGCGCCGACGATGGCGTCCTCTTCCTGCGGCATCCTGACGAGTTGTCCACCCCACTCGGGGACGGGTGTCGTCGCCTGCAGCTCGATCGAATACCACATGCTGGGGATTACCTTTGCGTCGCCGCGGCCGGCGACGCCGTCCTGATAGTCCCACAGACCGATCAGAGGTCCGGCGCCGTGGCCATGCAGGCCGATCGGGTGCGAGTAAATGCTTCCGTCGATTTTGCTGGTTTTCATCCGCCCTCGTGACGCCGCCAGGATCTCGTTGCCGCTGCGGCCGGGGCGGATCTCCTCCATCACGATGTCCTGCAGCGTGTTCGCGTTGGCGAGCGCGCGCCGCAGGCCTTCTGGGGCATCGGTCTCGCCGGGACCCAACACGTAGGCAAGGTGCTGCGTGTCGGTATTCAGTCGCGCCACGGTAATGCCCACGTCGCAGTGGAGCACGTCCCCCGCCTGGATGACCGGATCCTCGCCGATCTGCTCGGCCGTCATACCCTTACGCTGGACGTCCACGCTCGGCTGAAACCAGGTGCCGAGCCCGAGATCGTTGACGCGCTGACGCCACCACCACACCAAATCACTCGTACGCGTCTTGCCCGGCGTGATGGCGCTCGACGAGAACATCGTCTTGGTGAGCGACCAGACCTGCTCCTGCATGCGGCGGAAGAACGCCTCTTCTTCAGGGAGCCGCGCCGCGATGAGCTCGAGCGGCAGTCCTTCGGCGTCACGAAATCGCGACGCCCACTTGTCGCCGAGCGCGGCGGTCATCCCCTTCAGCTCACCGCTCGAGAGACCGTCAGAGAACGCAAAGACCGTCGATCGATTGATGCCGATGACGCGCGGGTTCCGCTCCTCGATGACGGACTTGAGCACCTGCCATTGCTCGTCGCCCCACAGCTCGGCCTGACGACCACGTCCAACGTTGGAGTCTGCGGGCTTGGTCGAGCGCCTGGCCTCGAACACGCCGCCCTGTGACGTCCCGCCGAGTGCGATGCGCTGAACGCATGTGTTCGTGGGCGGTGTCGCGGCTGCGGCGCACGTATCAAAAAAGACGTAAATAGTTCTGCGACGCGCGGCAAACGTTTCGGGGGCGATCAGTGCGGTGAACACCGGGTCTTCGTTGTATTCCCGCATCGGCACGACCCAGAGATCGATGCCGTGCTTCTGCATCAGGGCGGGCAGGAACGTATCGAGCCGCTTCTTCAGCCACTCCTGCTGCCATTCGGCGACGACAAGTCAATGCACCCGGACGCGACTATAATCCGCTGGCAAGAGGAAGGATCACGTACTTACCGCCGAGGACGCCGAGATCGCTGAGCCAATCATTCTTGGCGTTCTCTGCGGCCTCTGCGGTGGAACCGTGTCGTCACACGGCACACGGCCCGGAGGAAGGATGAGTCAGGTCCGAGGCGGGCAACGGCGCCACTTTCTGAAAGTGTCGGCGCTCACGGCTGCGTGTCTGGCCACGTCGCGGCTGCCGGTGGCGGGAGGTCAGCCGGCGCGAGCCACAACCGTGATCGACGGTCTGGGCGAGATTCGCGTCGACTACGAACCCGCGTTGCTCGACGCCATCCTGGAAAGCGGCGTCCGGGCCTGTGTGATTACGGTAGGCAACCCGGCGCTGCACGGCCCGACCGCCTTCGACGATGTGGTGTCGGAGATCCAGGTGTACGACCGCCATATCGCGGCCCATCCCGACCGGCTCTCGCGCGCGCAGTCGGTCGCCGATATCGATCGCGCGGTCGCGCGGCGAACGATCGCGCTGATTTATTATCCGCAGAACGCGGCAGCCCTGCAGGACGACATCGAACGGCTCGAACAGCTGCGCGGTCTGGGCGTCCGCATCATTCAGCTCACGTACAACACTCGGAATCTGATCGGCGACGGCTGCCTCGAACGCACGAACGCCGGGCTCAGCCGCTTCGGGGTGGACGTCGTGGGCCGGATGAATGAACTGAGGCTCCTCCTCGACGTCTCCCACTCTGGCGAGGCCACGACGCTGGACGCGATCAGGATGTCGAAGGCGCCGGTCGCTGTCACGCACGCGGGCTGCCGGGCAGTCTTCGACCATCCCCGAAACAAATCGGACACCGCGCTCCGGGCCCTGGCGGAACGGGGCGGGGTCGTCGGCATCTTCCAGATCAATCCGTATCTCGGCCCGAACGCCCGGAACACGCTCGACGAGTACCTGGCGCACATCGATCACGCCATCGATGTGGCGGGCATCGATCACGTCGGCATCGGGAGCGACCGGGAGCACCGATCGATTCCCGACACCGCCGAGGAGCGGCAGAAGCTGGTCGACGAGCTGTCGCGGCTGCGGCCCGTGACCGCCGCCGGCTTCCGGTGGCCGTTCTTCCTTTCCGAGCTGAACCACCCGCGACGGATGGAGACGATTGCCAGCGCCCTGCGCCGGCGCGGCCGTACCACGGAGCAGGTAGAAAAGATTCTGGGCGGCAATTTCTATCGTCTCTTCCGCGAGACGATTGGCTAAATTACTTCTTCACTTTCACGGGCGGGGGGGCCGGGGGCTTCCCGGGGGTCTTGGTCGAATAGGCCTTGCGCGACGACACCGTGACGTTCGGACGGTCGACCTTCACGTCCAGCTCGCGGACGCGCTTCCTGGAATCGGCATTGGTCGAGTAGTACCCGATCACGTAGTAGTCGCTCGTCTCGGCGTCGATGCGCTTGAACGCCGTCGCGAAGTCGTTATCGTTGACGACGGCAAACCCGCCCGTCTCTTCGGCCATGAAGCGCAGCGTGCTCTGCGTCTTCTGGAGAAAGGTCCGCCACTCGCTTTGATCGATGTACTGACCCGCATCGACGACGCCGGCCAGACCACGCGGATCGACGGTGAAGATGCTGGCGTTCGTGCGGTTGGCGGCGAGCGTCAGCTCACGCATGAACTTGTACAGGTCAATGTCCGCGGTGACCGAATTCAGGCTGAAGTAGGGGTTGTCCTGGTCGATCAGGAACCGCAGCGGATCGGAGAAACGCCCGCCCATGATGCGATCACGACTGTTCCGGCCCTCGGGATACGGATCGAAGTCGTATCCCGTGCTGATGTAGACGATCGCCTTCCGCTTGTTCTGGACGCCGTCCAGCGACGCCACCAGGTTGTACGCGGTGTAGAAGGCGAGCTGGGCGCGCGACCGGACGTCGGCCGGACCCTGCGAAGTCTCCAGCATCCTGAAGATTTCGGCCGCAGTCAGTCCCGAGCCGCGAATTTTCGACGCTGCCGACGCGATCAGTTTCCGGTCATACGTCGGACCGATC
>JAIVJE010000016.1 GCA_020200195.1 Acidobacteriota bacterium
GTGCCGCTCGATGTCGTCAGGAAGAAGCAGAGATGGGAAAGGAGGTCACGCCCCGAAGGGACGCGCCTCTACGGACAGGTGCAGCGACAGCCGGGGGACCCGAAGTGGCAGCGCATGAAAGTAATTGGATCACTCCCACAGGGCGGTGTCAAGAACGCGGGTCGTGTTACGGCTTCAGTAAACAGCGTTACGCGCGGCGAAAGGTTTCGACGCGACTCATCCGCGCGACGCACCGTAGTTTCCGCACTCGCGGTCTGCTGGGGACTGCGCTGCACCCGGATTTTCCGGCAAATCCCGGCGTCTATCTGTTCTGGACCTGCCGCAGCGACGCGTTACCGGCGGATCCGTTCTTCCCCGACGAGCGCAGGTGCCTTGACGCCAATATGTTGGCCGAGGACGGCAATGAGGACAGCGGCAATGTGCTGGAGGTGCCTCTGTTGGGTAATCGGGTCGATCGGTTCGAATGGGACGGGTCCAGTCTGACCTTCGATCGCAACCTGATTATGCTGCGCGCCTTCCAGAATGACGGCGGCCTTCTTCCGGAGGGACAGGGAGATCTGGGGCAGCAGGCTCGGGGCAATCACAATGGCGGAGTCATCCGCTTCGGACCCGATCGCGCGCTCTACATCATGATCGGCGACAACGGCCGCCGAGGGCAGTTGCAGAACCTCGTTGATGGTCCCGGCGGAACAACGCGCGCCGACGATCAGTTCGGTGGTCCCGAGCCGGACGACGCGCACCTGACGGGTGTCATCCTTCGATTGAACGATGATGGCAGCACCCCCACGGACAATCCGTTCTTCGCCGCGGGGGCCGCGATTCCTGGCCAAGTCGGGGCGAACATCCAGAAGATTTTCGCGTACGGGCTCCGCAATGGTTTCGGGATGGCATTCGATCCGGAATCAGGCACGCTCTGGGAGCAGGAAAACGGCGCGACGACTCGTCCAGCGAGTTGAATCGCGTGGAGCCCGGCTTCAACTCAGGGTGGATTCAGATCATGGGGCCCCCGGCGCGCATCGCCCAGTACAAAACGATTGAGACGACGGTCACGCCAGACCCGGTCGTCTCCGGAGAACATCATGCACACCGGCCCCAACGGCAATCTGTTCCTGGTTTCCCTGAGCAACGGCGCTATCTACGAGATCTTCCGGACTCCAAGAGGCCGCAAGTAACCGCCGGCCTCGAGACGAGGCCGTCTCGTCCGGGCGCCGGTTCAATAGCTTTCGAGATCCCGTCCGGACGCCACCATGCCCGCATAGCCTGCCTCGCGGATTTCGCGCAGCAGATCCGCATCGGTTGCGCCCCAGTACAGCTGGTGATAGAGGACCAGCAGCTTCGGTCTGGCTCTGGCGGCGAGTTTTGCGAGCTCGACCGTCGAGGTGTGCACGGCACGATGGTACGTCTGCCACTCCTGCGGCCGGCTCGACAGCTTCACGGCCGAATACACTTCGTGCATCAACACGTCGCAGCCCTGACATGCGTCGGCGATCGCGTCGGACGGTCGCGTGTCGCCCGAGATCACGAAAACGCGGTCGGCGGTCTGAAAACGAAAGCCGAACGCTTCCGGCCAGGAGCCGTGGCGGACCGGAATGGCGTCGACACGCACGTGGCGGTCCTCAAAGATGCGGCCGGCCTTGATCTCGTGCGTGACCGCTTTGTAGTTTCGGGTGGCTTGCGGCTCGAGGCCGTAAAGCCGCATGGCGATGTCCTCGCGCCAGGCTGCTTCGATGTGCTGCGCCATCGCCGCGATGCCAGGTGGCCCGTACACGTCGAGAGGCGTGGTCCGCTCCAGCACCCACGGACTCAGCATCAGGTCGGGGAGCCCGAGCGTGTGATCGGAATGGAGGTGGGTAATGAAGACTCGCCGCAGCTCACTCGCCCGCAAGGCGGTCACGCCCTTCGCGGCTACGGCTTCGGCGCGCCGGACGATGCCGACGCCTGCGTCCACCAGGTAGGCTTCATCGTTGACCACGATTGCGGCCGCCGGTCCCCACCGTTCGGGATCGGCGTTCGGCGTACCGGTTCCGAGCAGGACCAGCCGGGCGCGAGCGGTGGAAGTGGCTGGGGCCTGTTCGGCCGCCGCGGAGAGACCGACCACCACCGAGGCGGTCCCCAGCAGCAGGATGGCGGACGCTGGTGAGTGCATTTTTGCTGTGCCGCACCTGACCGAGCGCCTAGGATACACTGCGACCCTGTTGCGTGATGGTCAGGAATGCCAGGATCATCCTGATCTCCGACGAACTGGTACAGTAGATTGCACTCGAACTCAAACTCCGGCGGGGATTGACGATGACGATAAGTGATGAAGGCCGAAACGATCTCGTGCGGTTCGTCGGGCACGTCGCGATGCTTCAGCAGGCAGTCAATCGAAATGCCACGTCGGATCAAATCCAGGCCCGCCTGGTGCAACTGGAGGCGGAAGCGCTCGCGTTGGCAGCGACGCTCGGCCAGGAGGATCGTGCACTGGGAGACGCCGTGAGGCAGGCGTGGCAGGAGGCGGCCCGGATCGGGTCTCCAGCGGCGGCGCGCAGTCAGCACAGCTAGTTCGTCCAGCGACCGGGTGGTCGTCTAGTCGTCTCCTCCCGCGTAAAGCCCGTCTACCGTCGAAAAACGCCCACTCAGGATATCCGACTTGACAGGTCGTATATCTGCAACTTACGCTACACGATATCATTCTGAGACGAGTCTCAAGATCGTGCGGCGCGACCGCGCCGCCGTGGAGCAGATAAATGCGGCGTGTAAGTGTGATCGTGCTGACGTGTCAGATTCTGACGTGTGGTTTTCGGGTCGCGTCAGCGGAACAGGCGGATTCCAAACCTCGTACGGTGGAAGGTACGGTCGTCGATGCGACCGGTGCGGTGATGCCCGCAGTCGGTATCGTTCTCAAACCACAGAGTGGCTCGGAGCGAAGCGCCCGCACGGACGGCGCGGGTCATTTCGCGTTTCAGGGCGTGTCGGGAGCCGCGCAGATCCTCGCGCGCACTGGCGGTTTCGCCCCGGCTACTCACAGCCTATCGGCATCGGAAACGTTCGTTCGCGTCATCCTCCAGCCAATTCCCGTGACCGAGCGGGTCACGGTCACCGCGTCCCGGCCGACGGAAAGACCGATCACGAGCGCGACGAAGACCGAGACACTGCCCCGGGACGTGCCGCAAGCGATCACCGTCGTAACACGCAAGCTGATCAGCGATCGGAGCATGCAGGGGATGGCCGACGTTGTCTGGATGGTTCCCGGTCTCGGGATGGCGCAGGGGGAGGGGAATCGCGACACGCCGATTTTTCGGGGCAACCCGACCACGTCGGACTTCTTCGTCGACGGCGTGCGCGATGACGCGCAGTACTTCCGCGACGTGTACAACGTCGAGCGGATCGAAGTGCTCAAGGGCCCTAATGCGATGATTTTCGGCCGTGGCGGCGTGGGCGGCGTGATCAATCGTGTGACGCGGCAAGCCGAACGCACACGTAACCGGGAAGCCAGGCTCGAGCTCGGATCGTACGGCCACCGGCGAATGTCAGGCGATGTCGGTCAACCTTTCGGGTCGGCGGCGGCGTTTCGCGCGAATGCCGTGTACGAAAACTCGGATACCTATCGCAGCGGCGTGGGTGTGGAGCGGTACGGCGTCAACCCTACTTTCACGACCGTGGTCGGCAACCGCACGATCTGGAAAGCCGGCTACGAGTACTTCCACGACGACCGCACAGCCGACCGCGGCGTGCCGTCATTTGGCAGCAGGCCAGTGGCCACGGCGGCGTCCACCTTCTTTGGCAACCCGGGCCTCAGCCATAGCCGAGCCACCGTCAACTCGCTGACGTCTTCGGTGGAGCATCGCCTGGGCAACGGATGGATGCTGCACAGCCGGATCAGTTTTGCGAATTACGCCAAGTTCTACCAGAACGTCTATGCCGGTTCGGCGGTAGACCCCGGTGGTACGGAAGTGAACCTAGCGGCGTACAACAACGCAACCGGCAGGACGAACGTGTTCAGCCAGACCGATCTCGTCGCGAGGAGCGCGACGGGCCGCATCGACCACACGCTGCTCGCAGGCATCGAGCTCGGACGTCAGGCGACCGACAATCTCAGGAACACGGGATACTTCGGTGCCGCAGGGTCGACGACATCAGTGGCAGTACCCGTGACGAACTCCATCACGTCGTTGCCGGTCGTATTCCGGCAGAGTACAACTGATGCAAATAACGAGGGGGTCGCACAGGTCGCCGCCGTCTATGTCCAGGATCAGATAGCGATCTCGAGTCGTCTGCTGGCCATCGCCGGCGTCCGGCTTGACTTATTCGACGTCGATTTCCACAACAATCGCACGGGCGTCAGCCTCGGTACGCGAGACCACCTCGTGTCGCCGAGGGCCGGCCTCATCTTCAAGCCGATTCCGCCGCTCTCTGTGTATGGAAGCTACGCGATGTCGTATTTGCCGAGAGCCGGCGAGCAGTTGTCCTCGCTGTCGCTCACGAACCGCACACTCGACCCGGAAGAGTTCAGGAATCGCGAATTCGGCGTCAAGTGGCAGGTTCATCCGGCGCTGGCGTTTTCTGCGGCAGCGTACCGCCTGAACCGGGGGAACGTCTCGGTAGCCGATCCTGTGGACCCCACCCGTTCATTGCTCGTCGATGGCCAGCGGACGTCGGGCATCGAGCTGGAGTTCTCCGGCAACGTGACGCGGGCCTGGAGCGTGGTCGGCGCTTACGCCTATCAGGACGCTCGGATCACGCGCACCCAGTCCGCCTCGGTTCGAGCCGGCGCGACGCTGGCGCAGGTGCCGCGTCACGCGTTCTCTACCTGGAACAGGTTCGAGTTGACGCCGAGGCTGGGCGTCGCGCTCGGACTCATTCAGAGAGGCGACGTGTTCGCCGCGACCGACAACACGGTCACGCTGCCGGCGTTCATGCGCGTCGACGGGGCGATGTTCTTCCAGCTAACCACGCGGCTGCGGGCACAAGCCAACATCGAAAACCTGCTGGACGACCGCTATCACCTGTATGCGAACGGCAACAACAACATCACGCCAGGGTCGCCACGGGCGGTACGGATGGCACTGATCGCGCAGTTCTGAAGGTAAAGTGCCAAGGGCCAAAGTGCCAGGGTGCTAAAGTGCGGGACGTAGCGACTGTGAAGAAACGATGGCAGCACGTGTTCTGGTCGTCGAAGACGAGCCGCACATCCGCGATCTGGTTGCGCTCCACCTCCGTCTCGAAGGGTTGATCCCCGTTACCGTTGGCGATGGGGCCGCGGCGCTTCATCATTCTTCATTCACCCGCTCCTTATACGCGATTTGACGGAATGGGTATGGCAGGCCGACGGCAGATTCGTGACAAAAGTGTGGCGACCGTGCTGCGTTACTGTGTGTTTGGACTGCGCGATTCGCGGGCGGGGCGAACGGGCCGGCTTTCCGCAGCACGGCGGAGAGTCTCGGCATCGGCGCCGTGGGTGGGACAACAGGCGGCTCCGACGCCGATGACGAGCGGCGTGGAAAACTCGTAATGCTCGAACCGCGCGAGCAGCCGCTCCACGACCCGCATGGAGTTCGGCAGGTCGGCGTCGAGCAGGACCACCGATAGCCGGCCTTCCTTGGTCTTGCAGAGCAGATCGGTTTCGCGTACTTCGCGGCTGATGACTCGCGCGATCTGCTGGACCGGGTCGCTTTTGTCCTTATTCTGATCTTTGGCCGCCGATTCCGCCGGCGCGGATCCCGGTCGGGGAGTCGGTTCGACGAGCAGCAGCGTCAGGTAGTTCTGAGACCGCAGCGCCCGCTTGAGCTCGTTGCTGAGGACGAACTCGAAGGCTTCCGGGGTCAGCACGCGATAGTCCTCGTCGAGGAAGGGGTCGCCATTCACGATGCATTGTCCAGTTCCGCTTCCTTGATTTTGTAGAGCAGCGCTTTGTAGCTGATCCCGAGAATCTCCGCCGCTTCACGGCGGTTCCATCGGGTCTGCTGCAAAGTGCGCAGGATCATCTCGCGCTCCGCCTCGCGTGCCGCGTGCCGCGCGATGTCCTTCAACGAACCCGTGAGGGCCGGAGGCGGCGCGGCTGGGGCAGCGGGCGGGACGGCGGGCACGGCGGGACGAGGCGGGGGCGCCACACCGGCTCCACTCGTCGTCGGATGAGGCTCTAACGCCGGGATAGGCCCCGGTAGGCGGGTGCGAGAGGCGATCGCCTCGGCGACCTCACGCCGAACGGATTCATCCGTCCCGAGGATCACCATTCGCTTCACGAGGTTCTCGAGCTCGCGGACGTTCCCCGGCCACTCGTATTCCTCGAACAGGCGTATGGTGTCGCTCGCGAGGGCGATTGGCGGCTTGTTGTAATGCTCGGCGTACTGCTGAAGAAACAACGAGGTGAGCCCAGGAATCTCGTCGCGCCGCTGCCGCAGCGGCGGCAACGTGATGCAGATGACGTTGAGCCGGAAGAAGAGATCCTCCCGGAACTGTCCTTCGCTGACGGCGACTTCGAGATCGCTGTTGGTGGCGGCGAGAATCCGGACGTCGACTTTGACGTCGTTTCGACCGCCCAGGCGCGCGAACTCGCCGTCCTGGAGCACCTGGAGCAGCTTGGCTTGCAGCGGCGGCTGCATCTCGCTGATCTCGTCCAGGAACATCGTCCCGTGATTGGCGAACTCGAACTTGCCCGGCTTGTGCTGGATCGCGCCGGTAAACGCACCGCGCTCGAAGCCGAAGAGCTCCGATTCCAGAAGGCCTGACGGCAACGCGGCACAGTTCACCTTCACAAAGGCTTTGTCTCGCCGAGCAGACGTCGAATGAATCGCACGCGCGACCAGTTCCTTCCCGGTCCCGCTCTCGCCGCGGATGAGCACGGTGACATCGGTGTCTGCGACCCGCCTGATCAGGTCGGGCACTTCACGCATTTTCTCGCCAGTGCCGAGCTGGGCAGCCGGCGCGCGCGGGGGTCGCGCCTCGGACCTGACGGGATCACGAATCATGGCGCAGGCCTCCATGACTGGCGCATCGCGGGCACCAACCGCGGGTGGCGACGGCGATTCACGCTAATGCAGTTGAGCAAGGCGGATGCCATGACGGTAAATGTTTCCCGTTCTTATGGAAAGCGATGCAGTTCGGTGCCCAAGCGGTCCTCCGCAACTCCGACGCAGCGTGACAAAAAGGGTAGTGCCCTGCTCAGGTTAAGTGCGCGGCTCGCATTTTCAAGTATGAAGACGGCTGATTTCCAGCCCGGCTATATCCACATCACGCGCGACTGATTCCACACTCCTTGATCTTGTTGAGTAGTGTTTTATAACTCACGCCGAGAATCTGTGCCGCCTTTCGTCGATTCCAATGCACCTGACGGAGTGTTTGCTCGATGGCCGCCCGCTCCGCCTTGAGCGAGGCCGCCTTCGCGACGGACGCGAGCGAGCCGCCGCCCTCTTCTACCGGCTCGGCCGACTCGGCCTCCGCCGTCTCCGGCTCCGCAATTTCGAACGGGGTCGGCATGGTGCCGACACCTGCCGGGACTGCGCCGGCGGCAGCGTACGCGACCGGCGCCGGCGCGGCGACGGCCGCGTGAGCCGCGGCACGCTGCATGTTCTTCTGAATCTCACGGACCACCAGCAACTCGTCCTGCAGAATCACCACGCGCTTGATCATGTTCTCCAGCTCGCGAATGTTCCCGGGCCAGTCGTACTGCAGGAACAGTTGCCGCAGCTCGTCGCTGATGATCCGCGCGGGGCGATTGTATTTCCGCGAATATCTCGCTACGAAAAAATCGGTCAGCGTCGGTATTTCGTCGCGCCGCTCGCGCAGCGCCGGCACGGTGAGCTCGATGACCTTCAGCCTGTAGTACAGATCCTCACGGAAGGCGCCGCTCAGCATCATCTGTTCGAGGTCTCTGTTCGTCGCCGCCACGACCCGAACGTCTACCTGAATGCGCTTGTTGCTGCCCAGTTTCGTGAACTCGGCGTCCTGCAGGACGTGCAGCATCTTCGCCTGCAAAGCAGGCGTCAGCTCGCCGATCTCGTCGAGCAACAGGGTGCCGCCGTCGGCCTGTTCGAACTTGCCGACACGCGTGATTGCGGCGCCTGTGAAGGCGCCACGCTCGTGACCGAACAGCTCGCTCTCGAGCAGCTCGGCGGGCAGCGCCGCGCAGTTCACCTTGACGAACGGCTGGTTATGCCGCGTCGACCGCTGATGGATCGCGCGCGTCACGAGCTCCTTGCCCACGCCGCTCTCGCCGCGGATCAGCACCGTGACGTCGCTGTCGGCGACCTGCTCGATGACGGTCGCGATGCCCCGCATCTTTTCACTGTTGCCCCAGACCGAACGGTCTTCGTCATCACTGAGCTGCTGCCGTAACTCACTCAGCTCGGACACGAGCCTGTTCTTCTCGATGGCGTTCTTGATCGCGACATCGAGCGCGATCTCACCGAGGCCTTCGGGATCGTCCGGCTTGACGACGTAATCTGCGGCTCCGAGCCGGACGGCCTCGACAATCGTCGACGCCTGGTTGCGTCCCGACAGCATGATGACCTGCGCTTCTGGCCGCGACGCCTTCAGCGCGCGCAGCGTGGCCAGGCCGTCGAGCCCCGGCATCATCACGTCGAGGAGGACCACGTCGGGCGCTTCCGTCTGTTTCATCGACGCGAGCAATTCATCCCCGCGGGTGTAGGTGCGGGCTTCATACCCGCGCAGAGAAAGAAACGTACGCAAGTACGAGGCAAAGGCAGGGTCGTCGTCAACGATGGCGACGTAAGGCTTCTTCATCGAACTCCCTGGGTCCAGTCGTACCTCATCCATGCACCCGGGAGCATCCGCGGGCTCAAGATGAGTAAAATCTTTCCCTCTAATCCTAGCTCTAACTGGCGGGATAGATCCCCATTGTTCCGGTGAAGGCGCGCTTTTTTGACCGTTTCGGGCGCGTCAGGCGGCAGGCAGGACCAAGACGGCGCCCGCTTTCTGGTTCTTGCCGGCCGACCAGACGCGCCCGCCGTGCGATTCGAACGTCCGCCGGGCGTTCGCCAGGGTCGCGGACGAACAGGCGATTGCTCGTCACGAGCTCACGACGCAGCGCAACAAGCACAGCGGTGAGCGCGCTCTTGAGGCGGACGGGATCACCATGGACGATCGCGCGGCCCGTTCCGCTGGACAACTCGACCGAGACGTCCCGTTCAGGCACGGCGGGCAGAGTGGCGACGGCATCGTGCAGCACCGCGCGCAGGTCAACCTCGCTTCGGTTGAACGTGGCAGTACCTGCCTCCAGGCTGGACAGCTCGCTCATCTCGCCGAGCAGGCCTGAAAGACGCACGCAGGATTTTTCAGCTTCCTCGAGCAGGCGGCGCTGCTGATCGGTCAGCGGACCGGCCCGGTCTTTCAGCAGCATGCGGATGTACCCGGCCACGACCGTCATCGGCGTCCGGAACTCGTGGACCGCGAGCGCCAGCAGCCGCGGCCAGTTTGGGTCGTCTACCGGCGAGGTCATCTTGAGAATCTTACAGGGAACCGGATACCCCGGGGAAGCTTCCACGGAGGTTCGGGGTTACACAGATGGTAGAGTTTTCGAAGAAAGGGACTGTGATGCGGATCAGGACACCCTCCGATACGCCGGCCTCCGAGATAACGGATGAGCGGCTCTATCTAAGACGACGTGAGTTCATCCGGATCGCTGGGCGCGCCGCCGCAGTCGCAGCGACGGGCTCGCTCTTACCAGGCTGCTCCGCCGAGTCGATGGGCGCCGACGGTGATCACGGAGGGCCGCTGGCGTCGCCGCAGACGCCGATCCCGTCGTATAAGCCCAAAGTCGTCAGCACGGACGAGAAGCTGAATACGTTCGAAGAGATCACGAGCTACAACAATTTCTACGAGTTC
Source organism: Acidobacteriota bacterium (assembly GCA_020200195.1). Taxonomy (GTDB): domain Bacteria; phylum Acidobacteriota; class Vicinamibacteria; order Vicinamibacterales; family 2-12-FULL-66-21; genus JAIVJE01. The sequence goes on from JAIVJE010000016.1 coordinate 9,826, forward strand.
GGCACTGGCAAGAACGATCCGCAGCGATACGCCGGCAGACTGAAGACGAGCCCCTGGAAGGTGAAGATAGACGGTCATTGCAGCAAACCGGCGGACTACGACCTGGGAGACCTCATTCGTCCCGCGGATCTGGAGGAGCGGATTTACCGGCTGCGGTGCGTCGAGGCCTGGTCGATGGTGATCCCATGGGTGGGCGTACCGCTCGCCTCGATCATCAAGCGCGCCGAACCCACGTCGAAGGCGACGTTCGTGGAGTTCACGACACTGCTGCGGCCGTCGGAGATGCCCGGGCAGCAGGACGCGATCCTCGACTGGCCCTATACCGAAGGGCTCCGAATGGACGAAGCGATGCACCCGCTGACCATCATGGCGGTGGGGCTCTACGGCAAAACGCTGATGAACCAGAACGGCGCGCCCATGCGGCTCGTGGTGCCCTGGAAGTACGGCTTCAAGAGCATCAAGTCCGTGGTGCGGATCCGCTTCGTCGATCGCCAGCCGAGGACCGCGTGGAGTGTCTCGAACCCGTCTGAGTACGGCTTCTTCTCGAACGTGAATCCTGAGGTCGACCACCCGAGGTGGACGCAGGCGAGCGAGCGTCGCATCGGCGAGTTCCGCCGGCGAAAAACATTGATGTTCAACGGCTACGCCGACGATGTGGCGTCCCTCTATGCGGGAATGGATCTGAAGCGGTTCTACTGATGGGCAAGGCTCTGGTCTTTGCCCTGTGTCTCGCGCCGGTACTCTGGCTGGTCGGTCGGTTTCTGACCGACGACCTCAGCGCCAACCCGATCGAAGACATCACGCTGACGACTGGTATCTGGGCATTGCGGTTCCTGGTGTTCACGCTGGCCGTGACGCCGATCCGGCGCCTGACCGGCTGGAATAAGATCATTCAGTACCGGCGCATGCTCGGACTGTTCGCGTTCTTCTACGCGTCACTGCACTTCCTGACCTACGTCGTCCTGGACCACTACTTCGACTTCGACGCGATCGTCGCGGACGTCGCGAAGCGCCGTTTCATCACCGTCGGGTTCATCGCTTTCGTCGCGATGATTCCTCTTGCCATCACGTCGACCAAGGGTTGGATCCGCCGGTTGGGGAAGCGGTGGCAGGTGCTGCATCGGCTCGTCT
>JAIVJE010000017.1 GCA_020200195.1 Acidobacteriota bacterium
GTCAGTTTGACGCCGCCATTGACCGTCTTGAAGTCGATGCGGCCGTCAACGTCATGGATGCTGATCCCGCCGTTGGTGCTGCGGAGATCGAGCGCGCTCCTGGTCGGGACCGCCAGACGATAGCTCACCGACCAACCCTCGGCACGTCGGAGGCCATCGGGGCCGTTGGCTGACACGCGATCCGCCGCCGCCGTCACGGTCACGGCGCTGGCGATTTCTTTCGCGCGTTCCTGCGTCCGCGCGGTCGCGACCACTTTGGCGCGAATGAGGATGTCGGCGCGTGGGCTGCCCTCGACTTTAATCCCGCCATTGGGCGACGCGTCCACGGACAGCGTCGCGCCCGATGCGCCAACCGTGTTTTCCCTGACTTCACACACGCCTTCTCGATCGTCCCCCCAGTTGTCGTCCCGGCACCAGTCGTCTGACGTGGAGACCTGCTGGAGCACAGGCGCCGCCGCGAGGGTTGTCGCCAGGACCGTGGCTCCCAGTAACAGGCCCAGAATCGCTGATCTGTTCGTCATCGCTTCACTCCCGGATTCTTTGACGACTTTTGCCGCGTGGGAGTTGGTCCTGTCGCACGTATCGAACCTGGCGAACCTACCGAAGCACGTTTATTTTGATGTGCGAACCCCTGTAAACCCGTTGCGTCGTCCGCTGGAAGTCGGCGGCGGTGGCTTCGTAGATGTTCAGGAACTTGCCTGGATTGATGTCGATCAGCGGAAACCAGGTGCTCTGTACCTGCACCATGATGCGATGTCCACGTCGGAACGTATGGAATACGTCAGGCAGCTCGAGCGGGACCATGGTGACCTCACCCGGCGTGAACGGCTCAGGTTTCTCGAGACTGTTGCGAAACTTCCCGCGCATCACCTCGCCGCGGACGAGTTGCTGGTATCCGCCGAGCGTGGTGTTCACCTGACCGGCTGCGTCAGCGTAACGATTCGGGTACACGTCAACAATCTTGACAATCCAGTCAGCATCGGTGCCGCTCGTCGATACCCGCAAGCTCGCCTGGAGCGGCCCGGCCAGCGTGAGGTCGTCTTCGAGCGGTTCGGTCTGATACACGAGCACATCCGGCCGTCGCGCCGCATGCCGCTGGTCGTCGTCCATGTATCGCTGCGGCATACCGGGCGCGATACCGGGCGTTGCGGGCACCGGCTTCCTCGGATCGCTCACGTACTCGTCGTACTCGGCGCCCGATTGCGGCGGCGCGTCGACGGCGAGCCGTCCGCCCGACGCCAACGACCATGTCCGGGTCTGAAGCCCTTTTGGCGGCCACGCATCGAATCGCCGCCACTGGTTCCTGCCGGTCTCGAAGACGTACGCTTCCGGCAGATCCGGCGCCCCGCCGCCTTTCAACAGGGCACTGAAGAAGGGCAGTTCGATGTTCTCTTGATAGTACGCGGCGGTGTTCGCGTCGAAGCGTACGTCGCCGAGCGAGTCAGCATTCTGCCGCGCCCATCCACCATGGACCCAGGGCCCCATCACGAGGATGTTGCTGCCGGGTGTGGATTTCTCGATGGCGCGATACGTTTCGAGCGCGCCATAGAGGTTTTCTGCATCGAACCAGCCGCCGACGGTCATCACCGCAGGCTTGATGCCGGACAGGTGCGGCCGGATGTTCCTCGGGCGCCAGAACTCATCGTTACGGTCGTGCGCCATCATGTCGTTCCAGAACGGCATCGCCCCCCTGAAGTACCGGTCGTTGGCGTTGCGCAGCGGCCCCAGATCCAGATAGAACTGATAACCGTCCTCGGTGCCAAGATCGAGCGGCGTTCCCGGCCTCACCGTGGTGGGCTGCGTGAACGCCACGCCGTTGCGCGAGAACCACCCGAACGCGTGCGCCAGCAGGAACGCGCCGTTGTGGTGCCAATCATCCGAGGAAAACCAGTCCGCCACGGGCGCCTGCGGAGAGGCGGCCTTCAAGGCTGGGTGCGCGTCCAGTATCCCGGCTGTGGTGTAGAAGCCCGGATATGAGATGCCCCACATGCCCACACGGCCGTTGTGGTTCGCGACATTCTTCAGCAGCCAGTCGATCGTATCGAACGTGTCGGCGCTCTCGTCGATGTCTTTTGGCCCGGTCTTCTTTGGTTTGTGCGGACGGAGGTGCTCGAACGTCCCCTCCGACATCCAGCGGCCGCGCACGTCCTGATAGACGACGATGTAGCCGTCGCGGGCGAAGAGCGCGGAGGGTCCAAGCGAAGTGCGGTACTGATCGGACCCGTAAGGCGCTGCTATAGGGCGTCCGGCTCAGAAGGATTGGATAAGTCTTCGACTGATCCTTGGGCGCATAAATCGCCGTGAACAGCCGTACGCCGTCTCGCATGGTGATGTAAGCTTCGCGCTTGGTGTAGTGCTCCCGGATGTACTCGAGCCCCTGCGTGTCCACGCGCGGTTCGAGCGTCAGCATGAGGGCACACGCCGGGATGACGAGTGCGAGAATCGGCCTCAACCAGCGGGGATGCATCAGGTTCTCCCGGAATACATGATGGTTTCGTTCGACGGAGCCGAAAAGATGGCTGTCCCCAATGTCGATTGGCGAGGACTCTAGCACGCACTGCGGCTGAGAGTCAGGTCGGACATACGGAATCGAACTGCGGCTGCGGCCCGGCCGTCTAACATCAGATGATGCTCCAGGACATCCGCTACGCATTCCGCACACTCATTCAGAATCGCGGTTTCACGGCTATAGCGGTTGCGTGCCTGGCGCTCGGCATCGGTGTCAACGCCGCCATTTTCAGCATGGTGGACGGCATCCTGCTGCAGCCCTATCCATATACCGACGCGGATCGCATCATCGTATTGCACAGCCGCAATCAGGAGATTGGCGCCAACCGCGCGGGTGTGTCGTACCTCGATTACCGTGACTGGCGCGACCAGAACTCGACGCTCGTCTCGACGGCCGCATTCACCAGCCGCAGCCTGACCATATCTGACGGCACCACCGACCCCGAGCGTTATGCGGGTCTCACGGTGACCGCCGGGTTGTTCGACCTGCTCGGAACGCCTCCGGCGCTGGGCCGGAACTTTCGCGCCGAGGAGGATGTCGCCGGCGCGGAGCCGGTCGTGATCATCAGTGACGACGTGTGGCGAAGACGGTACAACGCTGATCCTCAGGTCATCGACAAGGCGATCACCATAAACGGGGTGTCGCACACGATCATCGGCGTGATGCCGCCCCGATTCGCGTTCCCGGAGAACCATCGTCTCTGGGTGCCGCTCGCACGGTATGGTGAGAAGACCACGCGGGACGAGCGCTCGCTGCAGGTGTTCGCGCGGCTCAAACCGGGCGTCACCATCGATCAGGCGCGGGCGGACGTGGGTGCGGTTGCGAAGCGCCTCGCCGAGACGTATCCCAAGGAGAACGAAAACTGGGGGGCTATCGCGCGCCCGCTGCACGAGTGGATGCTCCCGGCCGACGTCAAGCTGGTGCTCCTGTCGATGATGGGCGCGGTGACGCTGGTGTTGCTCATCGCGTGCGCGAACGTTGCGAACATGCTGCTCGCGCGCGCGTCTGTCCGCCACCGCGAGATCTCGATCCGGGCCGCCCTCGGCGCCGGCCGCTGGCGCATCGTCCGGCAGCTCCTGACTGAGGCGGTGATGATCGGGTTGTTGAGCGCCCCGCTCGGTGTGCTGCTCGCCTGGGTCGGCATCCGCCTCCTGGATCTCTCGGTGCCTCCTGACCAGATCCCGTACTTCATTCATTGGAGCCTCGACGCGCGTGCGCTGCTCTACACGGCCGCCATCTCGATGGCGACCGGAATCGTGTTCGGGCTGGCCCCGGCGCTGCAGGCAGCGCGGATGAACCTGCAGGAAAGTCTCAAAGAGGGTGCCCGCGGCGCGACGGGCGGGCGTCGTGCGCGGCTGCGCAATGTGCTCGTCGTTGCGGAAGTGTCACTGGCACTCGTGCTGCTCGTCGGGGCCTCGCTCTTCGTACGCAGCTTCATGAACCTGCAGTCCGCTCAGGTCGGGTTCGACACCGCGCCGTTGATGACGATGCGGTTCTATCTGCCCGGAAGCGCGTACGAGGCGCCGGAGGCGAAGGCGCGGCGAGCCGAAGACATCGTGAAGCGTGTCGAGTCGCTGCCCGGCGTGCAGGCCGCCTTCGCATCGAACTTCGTGCCGCTCGGCGGCGGCGGAGGGGGAGGGCGGCTCGAGGTTGAAGGCAAGCCGGTCGAGAAAGGACGGGAGCAATCGATCACATTCGTTGCCGCGTCCCCCCACATCCGGCAGACATTGAACGTGCCGCTCGTGCGCGGACGGGACCTGACGCAGTCCGAAGCCGACGCCCGTACGCCGGTCGCGCTCATCAATCAAACGATGGCGCGGCAGTTCTGGAAGGATAAGGATCCGATAGGGCGCCGCTTCAGGCTCGCTGGCCAACGCCCGCCCGACTGGTTCACGGTCGTTGGAGTCATCGCCGACTTCCGGCACTTTCAGGGCGACAGTGTCGACCCCATCGATCCGGCCGCGTACGTGCCGTACTCGTTCGATCCGACACTCAACACTGGATTGACACTTCGCGTGGCCGGCGATCCTGCCCAGATAACCGCGGCGGTGCGTGAACAGATTCGTCTCGCCGACGCCGCGCTTCCAGTCTTTCAGGTCAGGACGATGAAAGAACTGCGTCAGTTGAGCTTCTGGCAGTTCCGACTGTTCGGCTGGATGTTCGGGATCTTCGGTGTGATCGCGCTGGCGCTGGCGTCCATCGGCGTGTACGGCATCCTTTCGTACTCGGTGTCGCAGCGGCGGCAGGAGATCGGCGTGCGCGTCGCCCTTGGCGCCGAGCGGCGGGACGTCATCCGCCTGGTCGTCGGCCACGGCCTCAAGCTCGCGGGCGCCGGCGTCGTTCTTGGCGTGTTGGGCGCCCTTGCGGTCACGCCACTGATCCGCACGCTCCTGTATAACGTTACGCCCACCGACCCCGTCAGCTTTGGTGGCGTCGCGACGTTCCTGGTGATCGTCGCGCTCGCTGCGAGTTATGTCCCCGCCCGCCGCGCGACGGCGGTCGATCCGATTATCGCGTTAAGAAACGAGTAGAAGGACCTGCGCATGCTGGCGCGCGCCGCGCTGATACCGCGCCTTCACGAACTGGCCGCGCAGCACGGACTGACGGTCTCGCGGGTGACGATCCGGAACCAGGCGTCGCGTTGGGGTGCCTGCTCGCGGGACGGCAGCATCGCCCTCAACTTCAGGCTGATCCAGATGCCGCCGAACGTGTGCGAGTACGTGTTGGTCCACGAGCTGATGCACCTGAAGCAGCAAAACCACTCGCGCAGATACTGGCGGCTGGTGGAGGCAGTCTGTCCCGATTACCCGGCCGCTGGACGGTGGCTGCGGACCGAGGGCAAAGCGCTGTTCTGATGCGGATCGCAGGCGCACGCTGCGTAGTCCGTTCCTGGCGGTCGAGCGATGCGGCATCGCTCGTGCGTCACGCCAGCAACATCAACGTCGCGCGTCAACTGCGCGACCGGTTTCCACATCCGTACCTGCGCGAGAACGCCAAGGCGTTCCTGAAGCGCGTGTCCGCCGAAGAGATTCCGTCGAATTTCGCGATCGAGGTGGACAAAGAGGCCGTCGGCGGCATCGGGTTCGTCCGGGGCACCGACATCGAACGGTTTTCGGCCGAGATCGGTTACTGGCTTGGCGAGCAGCATTGGGGCCGTGGCATTACCACCGAGGCGCTGATGCTGGTGACGGTGGATGTCTTCGAGCGCCTGAATCTGCTGCGTCTGTTCGCGCTGCCGTTCGCCGACAACATCGGATCCGCACGCGTTCTCGAGAAGGCGGGCTATGTGCGCGAAGGGATCCTGCGCGCGAGCAGCGTGAAATACGGGATCCCGCGCGATCAGGCGATTTACGCACGGATCAACGACAGATGGCGTCGGTGACGGCCGCGGGCGCACCTGTCGCATAACAGGTTAGGCCGCCATGAGCGACTGGCACGCGCCTCGCTCTCTATCAATCTCTTATGGACACCCTCCGACAGGACATCCGCTACGGCTGGCGCAGGCTCGTCAAGAGTCCCCGGTTCACGCTCGTCGCCGTCCTGACGCTGGCGCTGGGCATCGGCGCCAACAGCGCCATCTTCAGCGTCGTAGGATCGCGAGGGATCGCCTCGCGTCGTGCGTCTCACCGAGCGTGCCGTCAAGCAGTACTTTCCGAATGAGGATCCGATCGGCAGGACCATCAGGCTCAGCTGGGGCTCGCCAGCTACATTCCCGCGCGGCGTGCGACGAAGGTCGATCCCATCGTGGCGCTCCGAGCCGAATGAGACGTCAGGTCTTGATCCCCACGGCGGCAGCCTGATCCAGTAACACAACGCCCCGATCTCCGGCCGCGCGCAGCACGATCGCGGCTGGGAGACGAGAGTCCGGATCCCTCAGCATGCTGCGGACTGCCTCCGCTTTCGCCGCGCCGGTCGCCACCAGCACGACCTGCCGGGCGGCGGCGAGCACGGGAAGCGTGAGTGTCAGCCGTCGAGGCGGTGGTTTCGGCGAGTCGACAATCGCCGCCACCCACCGCCGGTTTTCCTGCAGCAGCGGATGATCCGGGAACAGGGAACACACGTGGCCGTCTGGCCCCATGCCCAGCAACGCGAGGTCCAGAGCCGGAGGTGAGCCGAGCACGCGCACGAGCTCCTCGGCATGGGCGTCGGCGGCCCCCTCCAGGTCGGCGGCGTCCGCCGGCATCCGATGAATCTGCGTTGCCGGCACCGCGGCCGGCCGCAGCCACACCCGTTCGGCGACGGCGTAATTGGAGTCAGGATGGGTTGGAGGCACGGCGCGCTCGTCGCCCCAGAAGAACGAAACCCGACTCCAGTCGACTTGGACCCGGGCGAGGCGCGGGAAGAACGTCGCCGCGACGGATCCGCCAGGAAGTGCCAATGAAAACTGTCCCCGCTCGGCGATTGCGCGCCCGGCGGTCTCCGTAAACCGCACAGCAAACGTCTCCGCCAGGCTCTCCGCAGTATCGACAAGGATCTCGGGGGTCATCGCGTGCAGGACTGCCGTGCGCCGAGATCCTAGCAGTCCACGGGACCGGACTCAATCGAGCGACATTGGTCCACCATCCACTTAAATCGGCGTCCGCTTCGGGCTTGTGGTATGAATTCGGGCGCACGCCTGAGCCCGGATCGGTCCCGGGAACCACTGGAGCGGGGGATCATCGATGCCGGTAACTGATCGCGATCAACTTTGCGTCAATACGATCCGCACATTGTCCATGGATGCGGTCCAGCGGGCGAACTCGGGTCACCCCGGGACGCCCATGGCGATGGCGCCCGTCGCGTACGCGCTGTGGCAGCGCCACCTGCGGTTCGACCCCAACGATCCCATCTGGCCCGATCGCGACCGCTTCGTGCTGTCGATGGGGCATGCGTCGATGCTGCTCTACTCGATGCTGCACCTCTGCGGCGTCAAGGCGGTGAACCCGAAATACGAAACGCTGGGCGAGCTGTCAGTCACCCTCGACGACATCAAGCGCTTTCGGCAACTCGACAGCAAGTGTCCGGGCCACCCGGAGTACCGCTGGACCTCGGGGATCGAAACCACGACCGGGCCGCTCGGGCAGGGCGTGGCTACGAGCGTGGGCATGGCGATCGCCGGCAAGTGGCTGGCCGCGTCCTTCAACCGTCCCGATTTTCCGATGTTCGGCTACCGCGTCTACGCGCTGGCCGGAGACGGCTGCATGATGGAGGGGATTTCGGGCGAGGCCGCCTCGATGGCGGGCCATCTCGCGCTCGACAACCTCTGCTGGATCTACGACAACAACAAGATCACGATTGAAGGGCACACCGACCTTGCCTTCAGCGAGGACGTCGCCACCCGGTTCATCGGCTACGGCTGGAACGTCACGCGTGTGGGGGACGCCAACGATCTGGCGATGCTCGATCGCGCCTTCGAGACGGCTGAGAAGACGCCCGGCCGGCCGACGTTGATTATTGTCGACAGCCACATCGGCTACGGTTCGCCCACCAAGCAGGACAGCCACGCCGCGCATGGCGAGCCGCTCGGTGCCGACGAGATCCGCGCGACCAAGCGCTTCTATGGATGGCCGGAGGATGCCGAGTTCCTGGTGCCTGACGGCGTACGCGAGCACTTTGCCGAGGGCATCGGCGCGCGCGGCGCGCGGCTGCGAGCCGACTGGTCGGCACGGTTCGACAACTACAAGAAGAAGTTTGCGAAGGACGCGGATGCACTCGACCGCATGCAGCGGCGGTTGATGCCTGACGGCTGGGACAAGAACCTGCCCACGTTCCCGCCGGATCCGAAGGGCATGGGCGGGCGTGATGCGTCGGCCAAGGTGCTGAACGCCATTGCGCCCGGCATCCCGTGGTTGATCGGCGGGTCCGCCGATCTTGCGCCCTCCACGAAAACGCGCCTGACGTTCCCCGAAGCCGGTGACTTCGAGGCGGGCTCCTACAGCGGCCGCAATTTTCACTTCGGCATCCGCGAGCACGCGATGGGCGCCGTCCTCAACGGGCTCTCGCTGTCCAAGATCCGGCCCTATGGCTCGGGCTTTCTCATCTTCAGCGACTATGGGCGCGCGCCGATCCGGCTGGCCGCGATCATGGAGATTCCGGTCATCTATGTTTTTACACACGATTCGATCGGCGTCGGCGAAGACGGCCCCACGCACCAACCGGTGGAGCACCTGCTCTCGCTGCGGGCAATTCCCGGCCTGATCACGATCCGCCCCGGTGACGCCAACGAAGTCGCCGAGGCGTGGCGGGTGATCCTCGAGCTGCGTCACGAGCCGACGGCCCTCGTGTTGTCCCGTCAGCCACTGCCGACTCTGGATCGCAGCCGCTACGCGTCGGCCTCCGGCCTTGCGAAAGGCGCCTACGTGCTGGCCGACGGCAGCGGCGGTTCGCCGGACGTCCTGCTCCTCGGCACCGGCAGCGAGGTCTCGCTGTGCGTGTCGGCCCTCGAGCAACTCACCAAGGAAGGCATCCGCAGCCGGGTCGTCAGCATGCCGTGCTGGGCGGCAACGTGGTGCGTCAATGAAAATTGTCGTCGGCTCGGACCACGCGGGCTTCGACCTGAAGCAGCAGATGGCCGCTACCCTCCGCAAGGAAGGGCATGAAGTCATCGACGTCGGCACGGACACCACGGCCCCCGTGGACTACCCGGACTTTGCAGAGGCCGTCGCGTCCGCCGTGCGTGATGGCCGCGCCGAACGCGGCGTGCTGATCTGCGGGAGCGGCGTGGGCGCGTCGGTTGCGGCGAACAAGCTCCCGGGCATCAGGGCCGCCATCTGCCACGACACGTATTCCGCCCATCAGGGTGTTGAGCACGACGACATGAACGTACTGGTGCTTGGAGGGCGCATCGTCGGACCGGCGCTGGCCCATGATCTCGTGCGCGCCTACGTCGCGGCGCGGTACACCGGCGAGGCACGGCACGCACGACGCCTCGCGAAGATAACGGCGCTCGAAACGCGCTATCGTTAGGCCCTTACGGGCCGGGAGTGTTGTGATGAGCAGGGGATCTTTTCGTTCGCCGGCGGTCGCGAATCCCGTGGCGGCACTGCCACAGCAGTACGGCCAGTCGGTATGGTTTGATTTCATCCGTCGCAGCCTCATCGCCAGCGGCGAGCTCCAATGCCTGATCGACGACGACGCCTTGGGAGGTGTGACCTCGAATCCAGCGATCTTCGAGAAAGCAATCGATGGCAGCGACGACTACAAAGCGGCCATCGCGGAGGTCGCAACCGAACCCGGGCTGACAGCCAAGGCTGTCTACGAACGGCTCGCAGTGAAAGACATTCAGGATGCGGCCGATACGCTTCGGCCTGTCTACGACAGGACGCACGCGCGTGACGGGTATGTGAGTCTGGAGGTCGCGCCGGACCTTGCCAACGATACGGCGGCCACGTTGGAAGAAGCACGCCGGTTGTGGAGCACGGTGTCGCGGCCCAATGTCATGGTCAAGGTGCCCGCGACGCCCGCGGGACTGCCGGCCATCAGAACGCTCATTTCCGAGGGGATCAACATCAACGTCACGCTGCTCTTCGCGCGGGACGCCTACGAGGCGGTGGCGCGCGCCTACCTCGAAGGTCTGGAGGCGCGGGACCAGAAAGGCGGATCGCTCGCCGGCGTGGCAAGCGTGGCGAGCTTCTTCGTCAGCCGCATCGACAGCGCGGTGGATGCGCTTCTGGCCGAAAAGCTGAAGCACGCGACCGGCGCGGAAGCCGCACAGCTCACGGCGCTCCAGGGCAAAGTCGCGATCGCGAACGCGAAGCTTGCCTATCGCAGCTACCAGAAGATCTTCTCAGGCCCGCGGTGGGAAGCGCTGGCGAAGAAGGGCGCCCAGACGCAGCGGGTCCTGTGGGCCAGCACCGGGACGAAGAACCCGCATTACCGGGACGTCCTCTACGTCGAGGAGCTGATCGGACCCGACACGGTCAACACCATGCCGCCTGAAACACTGGCCGCGTTCCGCGATCACGGTCAGCCCAGGCACAGCCTCGAAGAGAACGTCGCCGGAGCGGAGGAGATTCTCGGCAATCTCGAGAAGACCGGCATCTCGCTGAAAGAGGTGACCGACTCGCTGCTCGCCGACGGCATCAGGAAGTTCACCGAGCCATTCGCGAAGCTGCTGAAGGCTGTGGAACGGCGCTGCCGCGAAGCCAACCATGCCCGCATCAACGCGATGACGTACGTGCTGCCGTCCGGACTTGCGGGTGACGTCGCGAAGAAGCTGCCGGACTGGGACACTCAGGGAGGAACGCGACGCCTCTTCGCCGGAGACGGAACGCTTTGGACGGGCGCCGACGAACCGCATTGGATCGGCTGGATTGGCATCGTGGACCAGCAGCTCGACGATCTGGCGCCGTTGCTCGCGCTGCGGGAGGAAGTCCACAGAGATGGTTTCCGCCACGTTCTGCTGCTCGGCATGGGCGGCTCGAGCCTCTGCCCGGAAGTCTGGAAGGAAACATTCGGCAAGGTCGCCGGCTGGCCTGAGCTCCTGATTCTCGATTCCACTGACCCTGTGCAGGTGCAGTCGATCGCCGACAAGATTGACCCTGCCAAGACGCTCTTCATCGTGTCCAGCAAGTCGGGCTCGACGCTCGAGCCAAACATCTTCAAGTCGTACTTCCTGGAAAAGGCGAAGCGCGCTGTCGGCGCGGATGCGGCGGCGACCCGCTTCGTGGCCGTGACCGACCCGGGATCGAACCTGGAGAAGGACGCGACAGCCGAACGGTTCCGGGACGTGTTCCCAGGCGTCAAGAGCATCGGTGGTCGGTACTCTGCGCTGTCGAACTTCGGTATGGTGCCGGCGGCTGCCATGGGCCTGGACGTGGAAAAGCTGCTGGACGAAGCTCAGCGGATGTTGCACGCGTGTGACCCTGGTGTGCCTGCCGAAGAAAACCCCGGCCTTTTACTCGGCACCATTCTGGGTGTCGCGGCAGGCACAGGCATCGACAAGCTGACGCTCGTAGCGTCTCCGGGAATTTCGGACCTCGGTGCGTGGCTCGAGCAGTTGATAGCCGAGTCCACCGGCAAGGAAGGCAAAGGGATTATCCCGATCGACCGTGAAAAGCCTGCGCCACCCGACACGTACGGCGAGGACCGCCTCTTCGCGTATTTGCGACTCGAGGAGGCTCCCGACTGGGCGCAGGATGCGGCCGTAGCGGCGCTCGAGAAGGCCGGCCGGCCCGTGGTGACCATCCGCGTTGCCACGAAGTACGACCTCGCCGAAGAATTCGTGCGCTGGGAGATCGCGACCGCGATTGCCGGGTCCGTTCTGGGAATCAACCCCTTCAATCAACCGGACGTCGAGGCGAGCAAGATTGCGACGAAAGCGATCACCACCGAGTACGAGAAGACGGGAACGCTGCCCCCCGAGACGCCGTTCTTCGAAGCCGACGGCGTCAAGCTCTTCACCGATGGCGCGAACCGTGACGCGCTCACCAAGGCCGCTGGTGATTCGCCGACGCTCGCGAGTTACCTCAAAGCGCACCTCGATCGCCTCGGCAAAGGGGATTATTTCGGCCTGCTGGCCTACGTGCCGATGACCGCGGACAACGAACAGACGTTGCAGGCGGCGCGACATCGCGTGCGCGACCGGAAGAAGGTCGCGACGTGCCTGGGCTTCGGCCCACGTTTTCTGCATTCGACCGGCCAGGCTTACAAAGGCGGGCCGAACAGCGGGGTGTTCCTGCAGGTGACGTGTGACGATCCCGTCGATGTCCCCGTCCCCGGCCAGAAGTACACGTTCGGGGTCGTCAAAGCCGCCCAGGCGCGGGGTGATTTCGAAGTGTTGTCGGAGCGGAAGCGCCGCGCGCTTCGCGTGCACCTCGGCGCCGATTTGGCGGCGGGTCTCAGGACGCTGCATGCCGCCATCGAGAAGGCTCTCGGATAAGGAGGAAGCGATGCAGTTCGGGATGATCGGGCTCGGGCGGATGGGCGGGGGCATGGTGCGCCGGCTCCTGCGCGCCGGCCACACGTGTGTGGTCTACGATCGCGGGCCCCAGGTCGTTGAGGCCCTGGCCAAGGATGGCGCGACAGGTTCCTCGTCGCTCGCCGATTTTGTCAACAAGCTCGAGAAGCCGCGAGCGGTGTGTCTCATGGTCCCCGCCGCCGTCGTCGATTCATCTCTGTCGGAACTGGAGCCGCTGCTGGAAAAGGGAGACACCATCATCGATGGCGGCAACTCGTGTTATCAGGACGACATCGCCCGCGCGAAACGGCTCGCTGCCAAAGGACTTCACTATGTCGATATGGGAACGTCCGGTGGAGTCTGGGGACTCGAGCGCGGCTACTGCCTCATGATCGGCGGCGAGACTGACGTGGTCAAACGCCTCGACCCGATCTTTGCTGCCCTTGCGCCCGGGCAGGGGGACGTTCCGCCCAGCCCGGGGCGAGAGAAGCTCTCCAGTACCGCCGAGCGCGGGTATCTACACTGCGGCCCGAACGGCGCCGGCCATTTCGTGAAGATGGTTCACAACGGGATCGAGTACGGACTGATGGCCGCGTACGCCGAGGGTTTGAACATCCTGAAGCACGCGAATGTCGGCAAGGCCAGCCACGCGGCGGACGCGGAGACCACACCGCTCCGGAATCCCGAACACTACCAGTACGACTTCAACCTCGCCGACATCACCGAGCTCTGGCGCCGCGGAAGCGTCGTCACGTCCTGGCTCCTCGATCTCACCGCCAGCGCCCTCGCCAAGGATGGGAACCTCGAAAAGTTCGGCGGAAAGATCGCCGATTCGGGCGAAGGCCGCTGGACCGTGGCGGCCGCCAACGACGAAGGCGTGCCGGCACTCGTGCTGACC
>JAIVJE010000258.1 GCA_020200195.1 Acidobacteriota bacterium
GTTCAATGCGTACGCTGATTGTGGAGTCGATCGTGATGAGCGCGTTCGTGCTGGCTGCGGTTGCTGGCTGAGGGCCTTGAAGCTTGCCACCTTCAAGGGATTCCGGGGACTTTGCCAGAGCGGCGAAGGTCTGTGGCAGCCATGCGCGGTCCTTACGCCGGATAATGTCGCGCGAAACTTGCCACCTGGCTTGCCACTCTCGCCGGTGCCGATTCCGTCCGGATCTTTGCGAGTGTTAATGCGGTTCGCTGTGACTTGCCCTCGGGCATCACGGGTGTTCCTCGGCGCCCGCATTTCGATCATCCCTGCGCTTGTAATCATTGGCTTCATCGAACGACTCGTCGATTGCGGCGCTGGCCCCGGTGCTCAACACGCACGGGCCGTTCGTGAAACCTTATGACCTCCGCGCGCAGCGCGTCACGCACTTGACATGTTGTTTCTACCGCCTACGGTCCGCCACTCGACGACGAACGCGATGGCGACCGCCACGAGCACCACGCCCCATAACGCGGAGAAGTCGACGTGCCAAATCGCCGCTTCTCCAAGCGCGGCTACAACGGCGGCGAAGACGAAAATCGGACCGGTGATGCCGCAGTGGAGTGTCCGGTTGCGACCGAAGTTGATGAAGCAGGCCGAGCCCAAGGCGAAAAGGATGAGCGTGTCGCCGTACGGGCGAACAGCGGGCCAGATCATGCGCAACAGCAGACCCGCTCCGTAGATGACTGCAACGGTGACGGCCCAGAAACGAATTGCCGACGGCGTCGTGCAGCAGCTCTGTGCGAGTGAACGCTTCATATCGGATTCCCTCCGGTCGTGAACGGCTTCGTTCACAAGCCCAGTGTGCGCCCTGAAGCGTGCTCCAGAGTCAAGTAGAAGTGCGCTGGCCGAGAACACCCGCTGGTCAGTGCGGCGCGGGGGGGGGCAAACAGCCGATCGAACTGCTGTCGGAGGGACTCACGCGCGGCCACGATGGTTCGGCCCCAATGCATCAGACGGGTCGGAAACGACTCCCAACGCGCGTCCGGGCCGTACAGCAGATACGAGTCCCACAGGACGTCGCCGCCGGTGCCGTTTGAATCAGACGTCAGTTGGGCCTGCATCTTCGACTTGTGCTGACCAAAGAAGGTGCCTACCGCCTTCGGCTCGTCCCATCGATGGATCACACGAGAATCGGTCAGCAGTTCGGGAGGCCATTCGGACCTCGAGTCCCCGGGAAGCATGTTGAACCAGATGGCATAGACGCGCACATCTGCTTTGGGATACTTGGCGAGCAGATCCTTCTGCACCCACCGGGTGCCAGCAACGCAGACCGGTCACGTCGGCGACAATAGCAGGACGAGCCTCACGTTCCCTGCGTCGCGGTTGAACATCGTCTTGAGTTCGTCCAAGCCGCGGAGGCCCTGAATCGCTGCCGGTGCTGCGGTTTGCGGGGCTGGCCGTGCGTCGATCGTCGTGAGCGCACACGCAAGGCCGACCAGTGCGACAAGCACGCGGGTGCGGCTGTGATGTCTCGTAGTCACAACGTCCAATAAATGATCCAATCCGCCCATAACGAACTGGTCAGGAGCAGCAGTACGAGCGTGGCAATTCCAAACAGCGCGAAACGTCGCCGACGCCGGCGTGGCGGTGTCTCACAATGGCCGTCGTCGCATCGTGTCGCTCGCCGGTACGTCTGATAGAACGCGTACGCAAGCAACGCGAGACTGAGACCACTGAAATAGGGCCGAAACGGTGCGAACTGAGCGCCGAATGCGGCGATGCCCGCTCCGACGACGCCTGAGGCAAATGGCAGGCAGCAGAAGATGGTCGCGGCGACCGTGGCCGCCGACGTGATCGCCCCAGCCTCCGACAACCGGCGTTGCGTGCTGGCCTCCACTTATACTGATCTCCCGCGATTCGCTTCACTGACCAAGTCCTCTACAACCGGGCAGGGCGCATCGCCCGCCGCGGCAAGCGCACGCTCGCACATTTCGAGATGATGGCGAAGCGCCGCGCAAAACGCGTCGAGTTCGTCCCGTTTCTCTTCCAGCTCCGATAGGCGATGGGACAGCACGTCGCGAACACGGCGGCATCTGGCTCGCCCGCCGCGGTCCGTTGGTCCTAACAACTCTCGAATCTCGCGTAGCGAGAGGCCGTGTGATTGTGCGGTCTTGATAAAGCGCAGCCGGTCGAGGGTTGCGGCGTCGTACGCGCGAAAGTTCCCGGTCGTGCGCTGGGCCGCGGCCAGGAGCCCGAGCCGCTCGTAGTACCGCAGCGTATCGGGCGTGAGGCCGCTCGCGGCAGCGAGTTCGCCAATCCGAAGCTAGGGTTCCGGATTTCGCACGCGCAACGACCAGCCTGAATGTGCGCACGGACGCGGGCGACAGCCCCTGAAGACCCGTGTTCCTCGAACTCGCGGCGAATATCCGCTTCGTTCTCGCCAAAGCAGTAGCAGATCATGCGGGTGCCCGCGACTTCTTTCTCCCAAACGGCGACGCGTAGATCGCGTCGGAGATAGGTCGCGCCGGCGTGATCGAAGTACACGACGTCGCAGGTGGGTTCAGGACAAAAGTGATGATCGGCGATGCTGAGGCGGGCGAGCGCCGACTGGCGCAGCAGACCTTTGACGGTCAGGAGCTCGACGCGCTTTCCCGAAGTCCCGCTGGCGGGACATGTGGTGCAGTTGGCGGCTCCGTCAGGTGCGGCACTGCAGCAGGACGACATGCAGTTGCAGTATGCACCCTGGAGTGGGCTCCAGAGTCAAGAGTGACGTAATGCGCTTACAAGGCCGCGTGCGATTGAGCTCTACTCGATTCGGCTTGCCCTGCGACAGCTGCCAAGTCACGATGAAGAAGAACCTTGCAAAATCGTCGCTGATCCTTCTGTGCTTCTCGATGGCTGGCCGCCGTCTTCCTTTCGATTATTCAACCCGGTACGGGAGTACCCCTGCAGAATTTCTGGATTCCGGTTCATGCGGCTATCACCGTTTTCATCATTCTGTCGCTGTTGCTGACATGGAGGGAAATCAAGGTTCGCCGCCGGCGCGGCGTGACGATGATGCTGGAGATTACCAGGCGCGTCACAGCGAAGTATGGCCGCGAGACTTCAGTCTTGGTCTGCTGACCGCGCGACTGCTCCGGCGGGGGTGCCGCGTGAATTCGCGATTCAATGATTCGTGACGAGCGTAGTGCTGCGCTGCGTCTCAATGACCTCCTCAGGATCCGTCGCAGAAACGCGGCCCGCGGATATCCAGCCGTAACGGCTGGTCAGGGCGCCGATCAGGAACCCAACCGCCGCGATCGGCGACCAGCCGACGACTCGCAGGATCAGCGGGATTGGGCCGGTCAGAAGGGCAGCGATCCGCAGCAGGCGGCCGGGCGTGCCACGGTGGATCGCACGCGCCGTCGCGCCCTGACGACCCATTTCGATCCACACGCCAACCCCGGTCTCCACCGTCGCAACCGTCAGGCCGATCGCGTTCAGCGCTGCGAGGCGAAACCCGAGCAACTCGAGCACCGCGGCCGCCGAGCCGAGTCCGACGCTGCCGAAGTGGAAAGGAAGCAGCTTGTGACGAGCCGACCAGACCGGCACGGCCGTGGCGCCGAGCAGCACGCCGGTGTATGTGGCGAGGATGGCGCCTGAGAGCGCCGTGCCGGCCACGAGCGCAAGCGCAATGCCCCGCAGCGCCGATGGTGAAACGCCGGACTGTGTCAGGAAGTCCCAGGCTTGGACCAGCACAAACGCCGATCCCGCGAAGCCGCCGAACACCGTGAGCGTCCACACGCCCATCGACATCGCGGAGCGCCATTTGAAGACGCGGAACATGTTGAGGAAACGCGCCGGCCGGCCGAGATCCCAGATGAGCAGAACAGGCGAGAGCAGCGCCCCTGCGAGCGCCACACCGAGAGCGGCGCGCACCAAAGCGTGTGGTTGACCGGACAGAAGGCTGGCGAACGCAATCACGCCGCTCATCCCGGCCGTGCCGCCGACGAACAAGTACAGACCGATTTGCCAGGTCCACACCGGTGGCTTGACGATCGGCTGTCCGTAGTATCCGGGGAGCGATGCCGCCGCGCGGGGAATGGGTCCACCCGCGATCGGGAGGCCGTTCCCCGCGACCCGTCCAGTCAGGCGCGCTTCCGCACGCAGACTGTCGAGGCGATCCTCTGTCGCGCGAGGTGTCTTGAGCGGCATATCACGTC
>JAIVJE010000548.1 GCA_020200195.1 Acidobacteriota bacterium
GGATCTGCATCTGCGTGTTCTGAATCGCCTGGAGATTGGAGTCGAGCTGTGACGGCAGCTGACCCGAGTACTGCTTCCGATACGTCTCCAGCTTCTTTTCGTGCGCCATCAAGCGGCGCCGGGCGTCCTCGAGCTGTGACTCGAGAAACTGGTTCGTCCCCTCGGCCAGCAGCTCGCGATCCCGCAGGCTCTCTTCGATGAACAGCGAGGCCATCCGGTCGGTGACCTTCATCACCACCCGGGGATCGCCGCCGGTGTAACTGACACGGAACGCGTCCCCCTTGACCGGTTCGGCCTTGATGTCTTTCACGCGCATGTTGGCCACGACGTCTTCCATGATCGCGCCGTCTTTCCGCTCCTCGGCGTACAGGTTGAACTCCTGGATGATCTGCTCCAGCCGGGTGCGGCTGAGGATCTGCTGCATCATTGCCTGCAGCCGATCGTCGATTCTCGTGGTCACGGTCGACTTGACGTAGCTCTCGGGGATCCGCTGCGGCACAACGAGGATGAGCGCCTCCGATCGGAATCGATCCGGCAGCTTTCGCGCGATCACAGCGGTCAACGCCGACACGACGGCGAACGGAACCAGCAGCAGCCAGATCCGGCGACGCAGGATCTGCAAGACGTCTTCGGGCTTGTATGTCTTACCGGGAAGCATCGGGTGGTCTCCTCGCGCGAAAAAACAACGGCTGCCACACCGTGATATAGGCACGGACGGTCTGACGATCGAGGTCGAGTGGAAGTCCGACCGGCAGCGAGGCCGAACTGTCGAACAGGTGGCGGTAGAAGGCGTATTGGACGCCGAATTCCAGCCTTCGCGTGATCGCCGTGCCAAGGCTCGCCATCGCGAATTGGCTCGAAAACCCGCGCTGGGCGCCGGTGAAGCCGACGTCGCCGTTGGACGCGCCAGCACTCGAGCGGAACTCCACGCGCCGAGTGACCAGACCGTTCACGCCGACGGTCACCCGATCCGCGAAGATCGGTTCCTGCAGCGTCTCCCAGAAGCCGACACTGCGATCGTAGGCCAGGGCCGCGTTCCAGGTCCGGCCGATCTCGCGGATCAGCCTGGCGCCACCGGTGAGCCTGTAGGCCGTCCGCTCGCCGTCGCTCACGGCCGCGGTGCCGGTGGAGAATGCGAGAGTGGTCCGCCGCGATACTGAGAGGGCCTTGTTGAAGTCGACCCCGGCGTCGATCGTCTGGCTGCGCCAGACCCTGGTTGCGTACCTTCCTTCAATCAGGCCGTAACCGAGCCTGAGGGCCAGGCCCTTCTTCAATCCCAGTGAGAGCCCGACATCCCCCATCTGCGCGACGAACCGATTCGACGAAGAGGAGAACTCGGTCCCCGAGTACCGGTAACCTGCCCGGAGTGAACTGTGGCGTGGCAGCGTCTGCGTCACGGTCGCAGCGGAGGTGTACGAGAAGTAGTGCTCCCTGCGCGTGCTGAAGTCGAAGCTCGGCGCCACCACTTGGCCGACGCCCGGATCGAACAGGATCGGAAACAGGCTGAGCACAAAGTACGGCTGACGGGCAACCGTCTGGTTCAGCGCCACCTGGGTGTGCCTGCCCACCAGGCCGACCATACCGACGCTGGCGGAGTGCGTTCCGACGATTTCCCGCAGGTCGGCGGGATAGTAGCGTCCGAGCGTCGCGACGGACGCACCGAACGCAATCTTCTGCCGCTCGAGCGAGTATTTCAGGCCCACAGCGGCCTGTGTGTACCAACCACCCTCGAATCTCTGGCCCGAATCGACTCCCTCGAGCGGATCGACCGGGATACTGTCGTCGTAGCCGCCACCCAGCGAGCCGCCAATCGTCAGCAACTGTTCGGCATTGCCGACACCACCGCCGAACAACCCGCGATAGGGGCGCTCGGGGCGTGGTGTCTGCGCGGCAGCCGGGATCACGCCCACCGCCAGCGCGCCCAGGAGAACGACGAATGCGCGAACACTATTCATGCTGACTTATGCTCACTGTACCTAGCCATCGTTACGGGACGATGACGGTGTCGCCAGGCTTCAACTCGATGTTCTGCTTCAGGTTCTTCCGTTTGATGACGTCCTTGTAGTTGAACGGATAGCTCACGGGCTTGCCGTTCTCGGTGCGCATCACGACGATGTTCTTGGCGTCCGCGTACTCGAGCACACCCCCAGCAGTGGCAATCAACTGCAGCACCGTCATCGGCCCCGACAAGTTGTACGGCCCTGGCTTCGCGACCTCACCCGTGATGTACACCCGCCGGCTGTTGATCTGGCGGACGACGACCGTCACGGTCGGCTCTTCCAGGAACTTGGTGGCTGCCGCGGCGGAACCTGCGCGAGACCGGTCGCGCCGCATAGCAACGCAACACCGATGCCGAACACGGCCCGGCTGGCCTGCGATCGCAGCGTTCCCGCGCTGATGTTGAGCTGGCTGAGCATTCTCATCGGTATTCCTTGAACGGCACCTGGCAATCGTGCTTCCGCAAGAAATTGAGGAACCGCTTGTAGTCGCGCTGCTCCATGTTGAAGAGCCGCGCCACGATTTTGTAGTTCCCCCGCGCCTCTTCGAGCCCCTTGCGGACCAGGTCCCGCACATTGCCTCGCGTGATCTCGCGCTGCATGTACAGCGGGTACACGCTGGTCCAGAACGATTCCCGTTCGTCGAGCAGGCGTTTATAGAGGTCGTCTGCAATCGTGCGGCGGCGCTCGCGCTTGGGACGCAATCCGACGCCTTGGTGCATCCGCACTTCGGAGGGGAGCTCCTCGGGCGCCACCAGTTCCGTTCGGCCCGTGACGACGAGGCGCTCGATGACGTTCTCGAGCTCGCGCACGTTGCCCGGCCAGGCATACTCACAGAGGAACCGCATCGTGTCCGGCGCGAGGCCCTTGACGACATGCCCGTTGTCGCGCGTGAACTGCGTCAGGAAATGCGCGATCAAGAGCGGGATGTCCTCACGGCGTTCTCTCAGCGCCGGCACCGTCAGGTGAATGACGTTGAGGCGATAGAAGAGATCTTCGCGGAACGTGCCCTGCACGATCATGTCACGCAGGTTGCGGTTCGTTGCGGCGATCACCCGGACGCTCACACGTCCGGCCGCGCGATCGGCGCCGACCTTCTGCAGCTCCCCGGTCTCCATGAACCGGAGCAGAAGCCCCTGCATGCGCAGCGTCATCTCCCCGATCTCGTCGAGGAACATGGTGCCGCCGTCGGCAAGCTCCAGCTTTCCCTGCTTGTCGCGATACGCGCCAGTGAACGACCCTTTGACATGTCCGAACAGCTCCGATTCGAGCAGTGTCTCTGGAAGCCCCGCACAATTCACAGCGACCATCTGGCGCTGCGCGCGCGCGCTTCTGCGGTGGATCGCGTTGGCGACCAACTCTTTTCCGACGCCGCTCTCCCCGGTGATGAGCACCTTTGCGTCAGATCGGGCAATCCGCTCGATCTCCTGAGTCAGATCCAGAATCGCGGCGCTCGTACCAATCAATTGTCCGTTGCCTTGCGCTCTCATAGCGGGTCCTTGTAATGGCGGTGGCCGCCGGCGGCTACTCGCTGGCCTTTCTAAGAAACTGTTCCAGACTGCGTCGACTACGATCGTCCATTGAGACCAATACCGCACCGAGTCCAAACGTGCCGTGCTGCTGCGGCCGGTCGTCGTGCCGCCGGATGACGATGTCCGCCACGCACGGGGACGCAAAACCCGCGCGCAATTTCGCGTGTGTGCCCGCCGGCAGCTTGACGTCGCATGCGAGCAACGCGCCATTCAAACTGATGTCCATGAATCTCGCCCGGTGACGAAGCTCGATACCTACGGCTTCTTCGAACTGCAGCACTA
>JAIVJE010000259.1 GCA_020200195.1 Acidobacteriota bacterium
CGAGATCCACGTGGAGCCGAAGCCCACCGTGGTCAAGAGGCCGCTCGGGCTGATCGTGACAACCCGTGAATCACCCCCGTCCCATCTGCCATCACTTGTGACGTCCTTCGTCGTGCTGTCGCTGAGGTTCGCGATGCCCGTCAACTGTGAGGTCTCGCCGATCCTCGTCAGCGCGAGGTTGCCACCGATCGAGATGCTCGTGACCGTTGGGGAGGGGTCGGCGTGGGTGTCGGCACGGTGGGCAACTGCCTCGGCTCGTCACTCCCACAACCTGTCGTCCATGTAGGCGCAAGGAGGAGCAGCAGCACCAGGCCGAGCCGGCTTCGAGAGTGTCGGATCGTTTCGAAGTCATTCGCCGGCGACGATGTCTGAGATATGCGTCGCATGGAAAACTCCTGAACGTATCATCGTTCTTCTGTCTTTCGGCTCGCCTCGGCTGGCAGCGCGAACGCCACGAGATAGTCGCCGATCGGTGGACCGATCGGCGTGCCATGGCCGCCGGCTGAGACAACGACATATTGGCGGCCATCCCGCCCGAGGTAGGTCATCGGCGTGGACCGTGCGCTGGTGGGCAGCGTGCCTTTCCAGAGTTGTTTGCCGGTCTGGACGTCGAAGGCATAGATTGCCGCTTCGAGCGTGCCGGCCGTGAACACCAGTCCTCCAGCCGTCGCGAACGGACCGCCGAGCGCGATCGATCCCGAACTCGCTCCGCCAAGCGCCTTCTGCGTGCCCTGGAAATGACCGAGCGGCACCTGCCAGGCGATCTCCCCGGTCGCAGGTCTGATCGCCGCCAGTGTGCTCCACGGCGGTGGGGTGCACGGCAGATGCGCTTTGGGGCCGAGGAGCAGGCGCCGCACGAGAGCGTAGGGCGTGCCTCGCTGCGCGGCGTACTCGAAGTCGCCGCCGAGTCGCCCCGCCTTCCGTTCCACGTCCACGCTGTCGCGCGGGATGAGCCGGACCTCGGCCGCGATGTTGTTCACCGGCATGATCAGGAGGTCGTCCACCCGGTCGTGAGCGATACCGCCCCATGCCATGCCTCCGACGTTGCCCGGAACGACGAGCGTTCCCTTGAGCGACGGCGGCGTGAAGAATCCGTCGGAGCGCAGCTTGCCCATGGTCTCGCGACACCATGCGCGGTCCTCATCGGTCAACCCCCAGGCATCGTCGGCTTGCAGAGACGTGCGCGTGAGCGATCGCGGAGCCGTC
This sequence comes from Acidobacteriota bacterium, assembly GCA_020200195.1. Lineage (GTDB taxonomy): Bacteria > Acidobacteriota > Vicinamibacteria > Vicinamibacterales > 2-12-FULL-66-21 > JAIVJE01. The sequence goes on from JAIVJE010000259.1 coordinate 1,207, forward strand.
GGGAAGGGCTGCGTCGGCGATGCTTCCTCGCCAGGGACGTCGCTCTTCGGGACCGGACGCTCTTCGACGGGAATGAGCGGCGCGCCGGTCTCGCGATTGAGCAGGAAGAGGTGTCCCGTCTTGGAGGCGACGCCGACCGCGGCGATGGTCCGGCCGTCCTTGCGCCAGTCGAACAGGATGGGCGGCGACGCGACGTCGTAGTCCCACAGATCGTGATGGACGGTCTGGAAGTGCCAGACGCGCACTCCGGTGTCCGCGCGGAGCGCGACGACGGAGTCGGCGAACAAGTTGTCGCCAAGCCGCTCGCCGCCAAAGTAATCGGGGCTCGGGCTGCTCGTCGGCACGAAGACCAGGTTGCGCGCCGGATCGGTCACGATCACCGACCAGGCGTTCGCGGCCCCGGTGCGGGAGGCGCTCTTGTTCTTCCACGTGTCCGCCCCGACGGCTGCTGGATCCTGCGGGATGGGATCCCAGCTCCACTTCAGGTTCCCGGTCATCACGTCGAACGCGCGCACCTCGCCGCTCGGCTCTGACGTTGTCGCGTTGTCCTGGATGGCAGAGCCGACGACGATCGTGTTGCCGATGACGGCGGGCGGCGACGTGACCTGATAGTCGGCAAAGCCGCGCGGAGCGATGCGCAGGCCTTTCCGGAGATCAACGGTTCCCTTCTCGCCAAAACCCGAAATCGGCTGACCGGTCTTCGCATCGAGAGCGATCAATCGCGCGTCGATGGTGGCAATGAAGACGCGCCGCTCGCCACTCCCCTGCCAGATGGCCACACCGCGGCTTGCGAAGTCGCCGTAGCCGGCGTCGCGAGGTACCTTCGCATCGAACGCCCATCGCTGCTGCCCCGTTACGGGGTCCAGCGCGATGACACGCCCAACCGGCGTGCTCAGGTAGAGCGTGCCGTCGACATGGAGCGGGGTCGCCTCGAATGCTGTCGGCCGGCTGTCCTTCGGCTGATACGCGTCGCCGGTGCGAAACGTCCAGGCGACCTGAAGAGAGGACACGTTTTCGCGGCGGATGGCGTCGAGGGGCGAAAAGCGCTCGCCGCCGGCGTCGCGGCCATAGGCGGGCCAATCACCGTCCCTCGCGGTGGACGATGTGCCGTTCGCGACCGCGGCGCCGTTCTTCTTGCAGCTGAGTGGCCAGGCGTTCGGCGAGACTGCCGAACGAGGCGGCAGATTTCCGCAACGTCATATTCTCATCGAGCAGTCTACGAATCATCGCGTGACAGTCGTCGAGCCTGGTGGGCAGTTCGATGCCAATGAGTGGCAATTTCATACCTCCTGATTCGCCGTCAGGCCTTGATCGCAAGAGTCGCGCCGAAGGGTGAGCCGCCCGGCTCGTCAATTCAAGCGGGATTGTTGAAACGCGCCGCCGGCCGCGTCTGCGAGCTTCTGCTCTACGCGATCCAACAGCGCATCCGAGGAGAACGGCTTCACCATGTAGTCGGCGCCCATTGACCGCGCCGCCGCCTGCAGCACGACATCGTCGAAGCCGCTGATCACGATGACCGGAATGTTCAGCGCCTCCATGGCAATCAGTTGAAGACCGTTGAAGGGTCCGAGCCGCACGTCCGCAATCAATACGTCTGGCGCAGCGGTGCGCAACACGCGCCTGCCGTCTTCGAATGTACTGGCCACGAGCACCTGATGGCCGGCCATTTCCAGCAACTGTTTCATCGTGGTGAGGAAGACCTCATCGTCGTCAACGATCAGCACACGAGCTGGCATTTGGTTGTTCTCCGTGGGAGCGGTGAGGCATGACAGTACCACGAACCGCGCGTATCCGCTCGCGCAGCGGGACTCCATCGCCGCGTCCAGCCGAGCACGTAAAAACACACGGCTGCTTGACGGGCAGTGGGCTCGCTGGCAATCTCGGCGTCTGGTTATGCGGACCACCCTTCTTGCGGTGCTGACCGCGCTCTCGTTCGACACTTGGAGCGAGCCAGGGTTGCGGGCACAGAGCAGTGCCGACGATCGCGGCGTGATCGCCGCGGTGATCGAGCACACGGTGCGGCCGTACCTCGCGTTGCAGGCCCGCCGCGAAACATCGGAGCTCCCTGTTTACGTCGCGATCATGTCGGTCCCGCTGTGTTGAGAAGGCGTCGATCGACACCATCAAAGATGAGCGGATGTCGATCTACCATCTGCCCGTGCGCGAGCTCGTCACGCTCGCGCAGGCCGCCGAACTGGGGCGTTCCTTCGTGGCGCGCAACCGCACGAGGCATGCCCTCGCGCACCCCGGTAACCGCCTGGTATCGATGATGCCCGACTCCGCGATCGCGAAGCACCTCGATGGGGGCCACTGGCCGGAACGCGGGATCTGGCACTTCAGCCGCCCCGCGTATTCGCGTGACGGGCACGCGCTGGTGTACTTGATGTACCACTGCGGCCCCGCGGTGTGCGGATCGGAGTGGCTCTTCATCCTTCAGCGCGCGCCGTCAGGCTGGACCGTGAAAGCGGCCGGGCTGCTGTCCATGTCCTGACTTCGCGGTTGGCCACGCCATCGTGGATTATACGGTGGCGCGGCAGCGAGAACGGATTCCCCCCCGGAAAACGCCGATCTGACGACGGCGATGCCTCCGCTAAAACGGCGATCCGCAATCAGGCCGAGACTGTACAATCGCGCTGTCTATGCGTACGCTCAACGTTCATCTGATGACTCTGATTCTATGCGCGTGCGTCGCCGCGTGCGGATCGCGTCCGCTACAGATCACGGCGATTCAACTCGGTCGATCGTTGAATGCGGACCATTCCGTCGCCGAGTTCACTACCAT
>JAIVJE010000310.1 GCA_020200195.1 Acidobacteriota bacterium
CCCATGCATTGTTCGACCGCTCGATGTCGCTCACCAGGTCCATCATCTCGGTGTTCAGCGTGATGCTCTGCGCGCTCATCTGCGCATCGATTGCGCGTTTCACTGCGCCCGCGTCGCCGATCCCGACCAGGCCGGGTTCGAGGAAGGCGAGCACGCCGGTGTGCCTGACGGCGGTGACCTCAGGCGTCCCTGACGTGTGCTCTCCGTCGTGCGTGGCGAGCTTGTCGATGAGGAGAAGGCGCTTGCCTTGATACGTCTCGACGCGGGCGCCGTGCTCTACGGCGAGGGTCTCGAGCTGCGTGTCGTTGAACCGTCCCCGGGCAACCACGAGGCCGCCACCGGCGAAGCCCACCGCCGACACGTCGCCGCCAGCCGTCGCGGCTGCAACCACGTAGTCGATGTCACGCTCGATGTCGATGCCCGTCTGCTGCTGAAATTCTTCCTGGCCCTTGTCCGTCATGCCGGGCATCGCCTGCTTGAGGCGCATCCGCAGCTCGGAGTCCATGATTGCGCGGACGTCGGCATAAGCGACGACCGTCGCATCGGCCGGCACGTAGCTCAGTTCGGTCGGTCCCGTGGAGGCCGAGAGTGCCTGAAACCCCCCACCGTAATACGCGATGAGGCCGGTCGTCAGGCCCGCCGCCAGGACCGCCGCCGAGCCTGCCATGAAGTAACGGGTTCTCTTAGTCATGAGCGTTTGACCCTCTGTCTGAATTATACAGATACGGAGGGTAAAAAGTTCCGGGTTCAGGGCCGCAAAGGTCGTCGTTCCGGCACTTTACTGTTCCAACACGTATTCCCGGCGCTCAACCACCCAGGCCGCCAGCGCCAGGAACCCGATCATGATGACGGCCAGCCATCCCAGGCTGCCCGCAAGCGAGGGGCTCTCGCGGAAAATGCCCTGGATCAGGCTGAGCGTGCTGTCGTTGGGCATCGCATGGGGGACGAGTCCCTGGAGGTAGTAGGCCACGGTGAACTTCTTCAAATATCCGGGAAAGGCCAGGGCGGCCTGTTCCCAGCCGAAAATGAACACCAGGCCGATCAGCAGAGGTCGCTTGAACTTGGCGCCCACGAAGGCAAATACGGCCCCATATGCGGCAAGCCCGAGCGCGAGCAGGCTGAGGTCTTTCAAAAGGTCCAGGAAGGACCCGCCGAGGCTGCCCTGCAACGGCACCACCAGCAGATACACGATGACGACGGACGGCAGCACGACAAAAATCGTGCAGCCCAGGTAGGCGAAAAACTTGCCGACCAGCACGGCGCCGCGCCGGATCGGTCTCGAGAACAGATATGTAATCGTCTTGTCCTCTACCTCGTCGGCCATGAGCGACGTGCCGTAAAAGACCCCGAGGACCGGCACGGTGAAACGCAGGTAGAAAATCCAGATCATCAGGCCAAAAATCGCCGGTCCGGTCATGCGGATCGTCTGGCTCGCACCGTTGCGGGTTTCGGTGTTCTCGAGCACGGGGGCGCCGAGCGCCACCAGGACCCGGAGGAATAACGCGATGAGCACCGGCGCGCCTACCACCAGCGCCATGAAAATTGTCCGCCGGGACCAGAGCATCTCTCCGAGCGACAGATCGAACACCCGCAATGCGGAGGTCAGAAAGCCTGGCGCCACGTGCGACGGCTTGGCGTTGACGGTCGTGGTTTCGTTCATAGAAGGGTCCGCCGGCTTGGGTTCGCTCCCTACTTGACGAGGTATTGGAAAACAGCCTGGAGGTTGTCGTCCGGAGACGTAACCTCGTCGATGGCGCCGATCTCTCCGCTCGCGGCGAGATCCGTCAGCCGCGAGTAGAAGATATCGGGCCGCCCCGTTTCGACGACCACCGCACCTTCCTCGAACTTCAAGCTGCGCACATCATCTCCGTGGTCGGAGTCGAGAAACTGTCGCGCAAGGCCTCGCGGGTTTTCGGCGCGGACGTAGACGGTGTGGGGATGCTCGTCGATGAGGTCGCGGATATGGTGCACGTCGCCTTCCGCCAGGATCCGGCCGTTGTTGATCAGCAGGATGTTGGCGGTCATCGACTCTATCTCGTGCAGGATGTGGCTCGAGACGATGATGCTCTTGCCCGCGCGGGCCCACTCGCGAATCAGACGGATTGTCTTGCGCCGTGCGAGCGGATCCATGCCCGACAACGGTTCGTCCAGAATGAGCAGCGCGGGGTCGTGGACGATGGCCTGCGCCAGCTTGACGCGCTGCCGCATGCCTTTGCTGTAGGCCCCGATCTTCTTGTCGGCCGCGTCCAACAGGTCGACCGTCGTCAGCGCTCGCCGTGCCGCGTCGGCGGCAGCGGACTCGCCGAGGCCGTTCAGCCTGACGAGCGCGGTGACCCATTCGAGCCCTGTCATGCGATCGTAGAACGCGTCCTGCTCAGGACAGAAGCCGATTTGAAAGTACAGCCGCGGATTGCGCCAGATCGGCTCGCCAAGAACCTTCACCGTCCCCTTGCTCGGCGTGAGCTGACCGGTGATGAGCTTCATGAAGGTCGACTTGCCAGCGCCGTTCGGCCCGAGCAGTCCTGTCACACCCGAAGGGACGCTCGCCGTGACGTCGTTGAGGCCGATGACCTGCCCATACCACTTGGAGACGTGCTCGGCCGAGACGATCGGGTCGCTCACGTCACCACCTCCACGCCGCGCACGCGGCGCTCGAGCACGGAAATCGACAGCGCGACAAGGCCGGCGATCACGAGCAGCGATACTGGCCACGGAGTGGCGTAACGAGGCTTCAGCCTGAAGATGACGTCCACGACCTGCGACAGGTTCGAGCTGAGCGACAGCCACGACAGCGACGTGCTGCCGGTGATCGCCAGCATCGCCGCGTAAATCGCTGCGGTGAAGAAGATGATGCCCGCGTAGAGAATCCCCACGTACCGGCTGCTCTTCGACAGGGACGACAGCGCGAGCATCGTGAAGGTTGCCAGAATCACCTGGAGCAGCGACGCGACGGTGATCGCGGGGAACAGAAACAGGTTGGCTTTCAGAAACGTGAAACTTCCGGCGAACATCACCTGCAGCAGCAGGAGCAGCATCGCGGGCAGCCAGGTCACGAGCATCAGGAACGTGAACAGAATCGCGGCTTTCCCGCCGATGTATTCCGTCCGCATGAGCGGCTTCGACAGGTAGATCTGCAGCGCGTTTGCGCGGCGGTCGTTCGCGATCAGCCCCGCGCCGGCGTAGATCGTGACGACGAATACGAAGAAGTCCTGCTGCTCGAGGAACTCACGGAAGGTTTGGGCCGTGGGGGTCAACATGGAGGCCTGCGGGTAGTTGCTGGCGATGTAGATCTGCACGGCGCGGACAATGAACGGCAGCCACGCGAACAGCATCAGCCCCATGAAGGCGCGCTTGCGGAACATCGCGCGCAGCCCAGCCCATGCGATAACGGTCCACGAGCTGCCCGGCGTCGCTTTGCCACCGCGGTAGCGGCGATAGCTCTGATCGTGGATCGGGCTCATTCCTGACCCACGGCCTTCGCGAAGACGTCCTCGAGCGTCGGCACGCTCGGGCGCAGGTGACGGACCTGCACTTTGTGCCGCGACGCGAGCGCGAAAATGGCCTGCTGGTCACGGCCGCCCGCGGCGCCGACGCCGCTCGCCAACCCGGACGGCACGAATACGCGCATCACGTCCTCGTCGGTCGAGTGGCACTCCATCCCGGCGGCTCTGAGCTCCTCGATGAACGCGATCAGGTCTCCCTTGACCCGCAGCTCGAAGACGCGTCCGGCCGGTCCTTTGAGCTCGTCAATCGGCCCTTGTGCGGCGATCTGCCCCTTGTCCATGACGACGACGTGGTCGCAGGTGAACTCGACATCAGGGAGGAGATGCGAGGACAGTATGAGATTGACGTTCTTGTTGTGGCCCAGATCGCGGATCAACTCGAGCATCTCGTCCCGGCCCTTGGGATCCATGCCGTTGGTCGGCTCGTCGAGGAAGAGAAGATCGGGATCGTGCACCAGCGCTTGCGCGAGCTTGATCCGCTGCTTCATGCCGGTCGAGTACGTCTCGACGTTGCGATATCGCGCCTCGCCGAGGCCGACGTAGTACAGCACCTCGTGGGCGCGCTGCATCGCGTCCACAGCGGGCAGTCCGGCGAGCTGGCCGCAGTAGGCGACAAACGAGACAGCATTCATGCCCGGAATGTGCGCATCGGTTTCCGGCATGTAGCCGAGACGCGCGCGGATCTCCATCGGCCGCTGCGCCACGTCGAGGCCGAGGACGGTCATGCGTCCCTTCTCCGGCTTGACGAAGCCGAGCAGCGCCTTGAGCATGGTGCTCTTACCCGCGCCGTTCGGGCCCAGCAGGCCGACCGCCCCGCGCGCAAAGCGGGCGCTCACCTCTTTGAGTGCAGGGTTCTTGCCGTAGATGACGGTCACGTCATCCAGGGAGACGACGGCCGCATCCGGGGACGTGGCGCTCGTCGGCGCCGATTCAACAGGAGTGGTCAGCAAGTCGTTAGCCTAATACGGGCATTTGGGTTCGTGGGTTTCTTTCTCCCCAGGACCCAGGACCAAAGACAAACGACCACAGACTTGTCATGCAGTGCCCCGGAGGCCGAGTTCGTCCGCACGGACGCGCATGAACGTAATGACGTTGCCGATGTGCACATCGAGCGGCAACCCGATTTCCGCCGCACCCCGGCGGAGATCGTCGCGGCTCACCGCGCGTGCAAAGGCCTTGTCCTTCATCCGCTTGATGACCGACGCGGCTTCGAGGTCGAGCACGCTTTTCGACGGCCGCACCAGCGCGGCCGCAGTCACGAACCCGGACATCTCATCGCAGGCAAACAACGTATGCTCGAGGCGCGACTGGCGCGGGACGCCTGAGTAGTCCGCGTGCGACAGAATCGCGCGCGTGAGCCACTCGGGCGCGCCCTGTAACTGCAGAATCTCGACGCCGCGGAACGGATGGTCAGTGGCGTTCGGCCAGCGCTCATAGTCGAAGTCGTGAAGCAGGGCGACCACGCCCCACGCGTCCTCGTCCTCGCCCCACGCCCGCGCATACCCGCGCAACGCGGCTTCCACAGCCAGCATGTGTTTCCGCAGGCTGTCGCTTTGGGTGTATTCCGTCATGAGTGCCCATGCGGTTTCTCGAGTGAGCTCCATGCGCGTGCGCCTTCCTATCCTTTTCCCCTTATGCCTTTTCCCTTTTCCCTTTTCCCTTGTCCCTTTTCCCTTTACCCGTCTCCCCCATGACCTTCACCATGACCCGCTTCTTCCGCTGACCATCGAACTCGGCGTAGAACACCTGCTCCCATGGACCGAGGTCCAGGGCGCCGCCGGTGATCGGCACGATCACCTGGTGGCCCATGATCGTGCGCTTCAAATGCGCGTCGGCGTTGTCTTCCCCGGTCTGATGGTGCCTGTAAGCCAACCCCGCCGGAGCCAGCTTCTCGAGCCAGACCTGAAAGTCCTCAATCAGACCATCTTCCCAGTCGTTCACGTAGACGCCCGCCGTGATGTGCATCGCCGACACCAGCGCGATGCCGTCCTGCACCCCACTGCGTTTCACGATCGCCGCGATCTCGTCGGTGATGCGGATGAACTCCTGGCGCTTTTTCGTGGTGAACCACAGGTAGTCGGTGAAGGTCTGCATCAGATCAGGAGTTAGGAGACAGGACGATCTCCTGCCTCCTGCCTGTTGCCTCCTGTCTCCGCATACATTGCCAGCGACGCCTCGGCGTTGAAGTCCCACCCAGCCGCGGCCCCATCCCGGAGCCGCCGGAACCCCGCCGCTCCGATCATAGCGGCGTTATCGGTCGCGAGCTCGATGGGTGGCACGAAGACCGGAAGTCCGTGCCGCGCGCCGCGTTCCTGTGCGTCCGCACGCAGGCGGCTGTTCGCCGACACCCCTCCGGCAATGCCGACGCTGCGCGCCCCGAGCCACCGCGCCGCTTCGAACGTGCGGTCGAGCAACGCCTCGATCACGACGCGCTGGAAGCTGGCGCAGATGTCGGCGATGTCCTGCTGCGACAGCGTGGCGCCGGCGGCATCGGCGGCTGCGGCCCTGCCGGCATGGCTGGCGCCGGTCCGATCGCGAACCACCCGCAGCACGGCAGTCTTCAACCCGCTGAAACTGAAGTCGACACGGCGCGCGACGTCAGGAGGAAGCAGGGAGGATACGACGGGCTCGGAGGCGTTACGGTCCGCGTGTGTGAGCCGTGTCACGGGCAGCGTTACCGCAGTATCGTTGCCTTCTCTGGCGAGCCGATCGATCGCCGGCCCTCCGGGGTACCCGAGACCGAGCAGCTTTGCGACCTTGTCGTACGCCTCTCCCGCTGCGTCGTCGCGAGTGCGGCCGACGAGCTGATAAGCACCCGGCCTCGATACCGAGTACAAGCTCGTATGTCCGCCGGACACGACAAGAATTGCGGCGGGAAGCGGCAGTTCGCCATGCGCCAGCGTGAGCGACTCGATGTGTCCGGCCAGATGATGAACCGGCACGACCGGAATCCCTCGAGCCCAGGCAAGCGCTTTCGCGTATGCCACACCGATGAGGAGCGATCCGACCAGGCCCGGCCCCTGCGTGACCGCGACGGCGCCGAGCGCGTCAAGCGTGATGTGGGATCTCTCGAGCGCGGCCTCCACGACGCCGCAGATGTCGCGCACGTGCTGCCGCGCCGCGAGTTCGGGCACGACTCCGCCCCATTCGCGGTGAATAGCAGTTTGCGACGCGACGACGTTCGACCGGATCAGCCACGGCCGCGTGACGTCGCCGGTCTCGGCAACCACCGCAGCCGCCGTCTCGTCGCACGACGTTTCAATGGCGAGCAGATTCAATGATGCCGAAGGCGTCTCGCAGCGATTCCGTGTACGGCGGCCGGATGATGCCCTTTTCCGTGATGATGCCGGCGATGTAGCGGTGCGGCGTGACGTCGAACGCGGGGTTGCGGATCGTCGCCCCGACGGGGGTGAGACGGGACGAGCCCAAATGCGTCAGCTCCCGCTGGTCGCGCTCTTCGATCGGGATGTGCTCGCCGTCAGGAGTCGAAAGGTCGATGGTCGACAGCGGCGCCGCTATGTAGAACGGCAGCTCGTGTGCGTGTGCCAGTACCGCAACCGTATAGGTGCCGATCTTGTTCGCGGTATCTCCGTTGGCGGCGATCCGATCCGCGCCGACGATGACGAGATCGATGTCGCCCGCGCGCATCAGCGGGCCGGCCATGCTTTCGGTGATGACGGTCGTTTTGATACCGTCGCGCAGGAGCTCCCACGCGGTCAACCGCGCGCCCTGCAGAAACGGACGCGTCTCATCGGCGATGACCGCGACGTGCTTGCCCTGCTCAACGGCCGCGCGAATGACCCCGAGCGCGGAGCCGTATCCCGCGGTGGCAAGGGCGCCGGCGTTGCAGTGGGTCAGGACCCGGGCACCATCGGGCACCAGCGCGGCGCCGACCCGGCCCATTGCGCGGCAGCTGGCAACGTCCTCGTCATGGATCGCACGCGCCTCGTTCTCGAGCCGCGCGGCGAGCTCGTCCGGTGACTCACCGGCGTGTGCCCCCTCCGCGAAGGTGCGCTTCATCCGGTCGATGGCCCAGAACAGATTGATGGCCGTCGGCCGGGTGGCGGCCATCATGTCGCATGTCTTCTGAAACTCGACGGCGAACTGTCGTGTCCCCTTGGCGGTGCTGCGGCGCATGCCGAGGGCAATCCCCATGGCTGCGGCGACGCCGATCGCCGGGGCGCCGCGGATGATCATGGTGCGGATCGCGCGCGCGACTTCCGGCGCCGTGCGGCACCGAACATAGATTTCCTGGCCGGGCAACTTACGCTGATCGACCATGACGATCACGTCCCCCTGCCACTCGAGGGTGGGAAGCATCCGCTTATTCTAGCAGTCTGCTGTCGAAGGGCAGCGGCAGCAGCGCGGACAGACGATACCGTCCAGTGGCGCCTGCGAGGTTCGCGAGTATGATTTCGATGTCGCCGCAGTACTCCCACAGAAGCTGCCGGCAGGGCCCGCATGGGGGCGTCGGATCCTGCGTGTCGGCGACCACGGCAATCCGCGTAAACGCGAGATGGCCGTCCGACAAGGCTTTGACCAGGGCCACGCGTTCGGCGCACAACGTCAATCCGTATGTCGCGTTCTCGATATTGCACCCGCTGACGATGTGACCCTCCGTCGTCTCGAGTGCCGCGCCGACCTGGAATCGCGAGAAGCGCGCCTGCGCCCGTGTCCGCGCGTCAACGGCGGCGGCGACGAGCCCTTCCTCGGGATCGAAGTCCGACGCCAGCGCGATCTCGATGGGCACCGCCTGCCAGGGGCCCTCGCCGCGGCGGTCCACGCCGGAACGCCGCTGGCGCGCGCGCCGCTCGGCTTCGGCACGAGCCGTTGCCCGCGCCCGGCGTTCGACGGCCGACCGCCGTTCGGCGCCACTTCTCCGCTCGGCGGCACCGCCCCGATCAGAGCCGGCCAATGATCCCCTCCAGCAGGGCGCTGAAATCGGCGCGCACGCGGTGCGCGACCTCCATGACCTCGTCGTGATGGAGGGGCCGGGGCAACACGCCCGCGGCCGGGTTCGTGATGCACGAGATACCGAGAACTTCCATGCCCATGTGCCGGGCGACGATCGCTTCCGGTGCCGTCGACATTCCGACCGCGTCGGCACCGATCGTCCGCAGGTAGCGAATCTCCGCCGGCGTCTCGTAACTGGGGCCGTGCAGGGCGGCGTAGACGCCATGGACGAGCTTCAGGCCGAGTTGCGCTGCGACCGTCGCCGCAAGGTCGTGAAGCCGCCGCGAGTACACCTCGGTCATGTCCGGGAAACGCGGCCCGAAACGCTCGTCGTTGACACCGACCAGCGGATTGCTTCCCATCAGGTTGATGTGATCGTCGATCACCATCAACGTGCCTGGCTCGAACACGTTGATCCCGCCGGCTGCGTTGGTCAGGATGATCGTCCGCACTC
>JAIVJE010000311.1 GCA_020200195.1 Acidobacteriota bacterium
CCTCGAACGCCAGGACGCCGGCCGCGACAACGTCGTGATCGTCAATCAAGCTCTGGTGAAGATGTATTTCGGGGACATCGCCCCCGCGCTCGGCCGGACGATGCGTATCCGAGGCGGCGGGATCCAGTCAGCGTGGATGAGGGTGGTGGGAGTGGTGGGTGATGTGCACCACACATCGTTGGCGGCTCCGGTCGTCCCGGAAATCCACACCTCGGTCTCCGCCCGCTCGATTCCGGCGATGGCGATGATGATCGCGGTACGTGCGACAGGACTACCGCTCGCGCACGTGCCGGCCATCCGCGAAGCTATCTGGTCGGTCGAACCCAACGTTCCCATTTCCGACGTGAGACGATGGAGGCGAAGATCGGGCAGAGTCTGGCTCGGCCGCGACTGCTGGTCTGGATACTGAGTGGATTCGCTGGAGGCAGCCTCGTGCTCGTGCTGCTCGGCGTCTACGGCGTCATCGCGTATTCGACCGCGCAGCGCCGTCGCGAGATGGCCATCATGATGGCACTGGGCGCGGGGCGATCCCGGATCGTCCGTGTCGTGCTTGCGGAAGGCTTGCTGTATGCCAGCCTTGGTGTGGGAATCGGCGTACCGGCTGCCCTGGCGGCGAGCCGACTGCTACGAACGGTCGTCTATGGCATCGCTCCAACCGACCCGACGACGTACGCTGCGCTTGCCGTGACGGTGACGGGTGTGGTGCTGGCCGCGAGTCTCGAGCCAGCGCTTCGTGTTTCACGGCTCAACCCATCGCGCGCGCTGAATCAAGACTAGCCCCGGCTGTCTTGTGGGTGCGCCGTGTGACTGACGTTATCTCTTCAATCACTCATCGCGCCGATGCGGACAATGATATTTGCGACGGAGCCGACCGATACCTGGGCCGTTGCGTCGCCTGTCTCGCCGTCTGGCCCGATAGCGCGCAGCACCCATTCGCCCGCCGGCAAGCCGTCGAGGTTGAATACGCCGGCGTCGTTCGTCAGCGGGGCAATATCCGGTGCAGGTCCTGCTCCGCGCACGACGGTGATCGTCGCGTCCGCGACAGGCTCTCCGTTATCCATCCGCACCACGCGTCCGCGCACACTCCCGCGCATGCCACGCTCCGTTCTGTGTTGCGGGCGCGCCCCACCCCCTCGCCGCGGGGCGCGCGGCAGTCCGCCCACTTCGATGGTCACGTCATTGACCGCCGTGTCGAAGACCTGCACCGTTGCGTTCCCCACTTCGCCGGCGGGACCGAGCGCACGCAGCAGCCACTCCCCTGGCGGCAGGCCATCGAGGCCGAACGCGCCATCGTCGTCGGTGACGGGGGCGATGTCCGGCTCGGTGCCCTCTCCGCTTACCACGGTGATGCTAGCGCCTGGAACGGGTTTTCCGTTATAGAGCCGGCCGAAATCGGTGCGCGCGGTGCCTGGCTCCACTCGTCTGAAGGCAGAGAGCCTGATCGGCTGCCCACTATCGTGGCATTGGCGATGGGGGCGTCATTTTCGGCACGCACAACGGACCCGCGCACGCTTCCGCGCATGTCACCATCCTTTACGGGAACGGGGCCGCGCCACACAGATCGGGCGGCGCGGCCACTACGTGCTCAATCGTCTGCGCGGTGTCTCACAGCTTGCTCCACGCGAGCAGCCGTTCGTATACAGGTTGCGTCACGCGCGTCGCGGAGTTACCCGAAGCCGCGCCGTAATTGTGGATGCCCACCACATACCGCTGCCCGTTGCGCTTGACATACACAGGCGCGCCGCTTTGACCGCCTACCGTGTCGATGTCATAGGCGAGCGTCTTCGTCGAGACGGCTTTGATGACTCGCGCCATGCCCCACAACTCGGCGAACCCCTTGTCTCCGGGGTATCCACCCAGCACGGCCGGCTGAGCAACCAAAGTGGCGGCGTGGAACGCGGCGAACCCGAAGCTCCCCAGATTCCGTCCTCCGAAGGCCCCGGACGGTAGCACAACGCATCCGTAGTCGCTCTCGGGCTTCTTGCCGGTTACCCACCCAGCCACGGATCGCAACGAGGCAGAGTCGGACTGGCCGAACGGACGCGATGAGCCGTTGGCGCCAGGAATCACCTCGACCTTCCGCGCCCAGCCGCCCTGATTGTGGAGGTACACGCAGTGGCCGGCGGTGGCCACCGCCCGCGGGCCAATGATAAAGCCGGTCCCGCGGTACGTCGCGCCGCTCGGGAATGTGATGCGCAGGGCGCAGACGCGCCGCCATGGCTCCTGGGTCGTCTGCGTGATGCGTACCCGGTCATCGGTGCCAATGATGACCTCCATCGCCGCGGCGGCCTCCTGGACGAATGCCTCATCGACCAACTCCATTCCGCTCTCGCCCCCCGGTTTGCTCTGGGCCTGCTGCAGGAGCTTGGCGATGAGCGCCAGGAGATTGCTCTTCCCTGACGCGCCCGTCACGCCGGCCTTGGCCGCAGTCCCGGCCGCGGTCACGACGGGAGGCGGGATGCGTTGAATCACTCGCCTGGCGCGCGGCGACAGCCTGCTCATCACACCCTTGGCCACCGCCGGTCCGATCGTGGAGATGAGCGTCGGTGCCAGCGCCGCGAGAATCGGGAGGAACTCCTGTTCGGCCTCTTCCTCCGCCTCGCCGGCGTCCTGGAGCGGACGCTGCGCGACGGCGGCACCCTCTTCCGCGGATTCCCGCTCTTCGAAGCCCTCGATACCGCGGAGGTCCGAAACTGCGGTTTCCGCGCCCGACTCCGCGACCGCCCGTAACTGGTCGGGCGTCGCCTCGATGAATTCCTCGCCAGCTTCGGCTGCTTCGGTGCTGCCGACTTCCTGATGGGCCGTCACCTCCTCCTGCGTTTCCTTGTCCTTGTCGGGCAGCGTGTGAACAGTCGCGTCGCCATGCACCTCGCCGACCGCGTGCTGGGCTTCGGCTGGACTGAGCGCACCGGCACGAGCCTGGGTCTTCTGTGCCCGAGGTGCGGCGTGCTGAGTCGCCCGCGGCGTGGGGGCGCCGCTGAACACGTCCTCGGTGTCGACGGTGGTACCTCCGCCGGCGCTCGTCTGCTCGACCATTGTCGAGCCGTACTTTTCATTCGCCATTGGTCCGCTCCTGTGGTTGCGTGCCTGATTTGAGAAACGCCACGCTAACTCCTCGCGTTGACAGAACCAAGACGCGGATTGCCGGAAGATCTGGCGGAACATTCGCCGGAGCGATCGGCGAGTGACGAAATACCTGCGGAGACGAACCATCGGATGAGCAACTTAGCGTTGCGGCGGGGCGGGCGCGAGAGTAGACTTGCGTTCTCCCAAGCCCACACAGGTCGGGCCTTCATGGGATTCCCAGCACCGGGCCGTCCGCACTCTGCAGTAATCACAGCCTCGCAGCCGCGCGACGGGAGCGCCGACTGTACCGCGCGGCGCAACGCGATCCTTTCCGTCGATGATGACCCCGGTACGCGCGAGGTTGTGAACTGGGCGCTGAGTCTGGCGGGGCTGGACGTCGAGACCGCGAGCTCGGGTGGAGAAGCGCTGTCGCTCGCGCGGCTGACCCGCTTCGATCTGATGATCGTTGATCAACAGCTGCCGGACATGCGCGGCACCGATTTGATCCGGACACTTCGCAACGAAATGCGACCGCCGCGATTCGTACTGGTCAGCGGCTTTCTGACGACCGCCATCACGGTCGAGGCGATGAAACTCGGTGCGGTCGACGTGATGGAGAAGCCGGTGGATATCGACGACCTGGTCCCGATCGTGTGCGATGCGATCGGCGACTCACCAACGCGTCGACACACCGGAGCAGGCCGCCGTCCGGTTGATTCGCAAGGATTGCACGCCATCCACACGCCCGCCGTTCGTGACAACGTGCGACCTGGATCGGCCGCGGAGCGGTGGGCCATGCATGTGCTGAGAGCATGCGAGTCCACCCGGGATCTCAAGACGCTCGAGGATTGGGCCAGCTTTGCCGGCGTCAGCTACAGCAGCCTCCGCGAAAGCTGTCATCTGCTGGGCATTCCGCCGCACGACGCGCGCGATCTGACGCGTGTGCTGCGAGCGGTGCTCAAGTCGCGCCGCCATCATTGCAGTCCGGAAGTGCTGCTGGACGTCAGCGACGGGCGAACGCTCGAAAAACTCCTGCGACGCGCGGGCTTCAGCGGCGGCTCGGGGGCCGGCGTCACTCCGGAGCACTTCCTTCGCGATCAGCGCTTTGTCGCAACCGAGAACGCCGGGCTGCGCATCCTGGGGCTGCTCCTCGCTCGCCGCGGCCGTTTCTAGTGCTGAGGCGCCGACCGAAGGAGGCGCTCCGTACTTTCGCGCTTTCCGCAGTACTCCTCTTCGCAGGCCATCCAGTCCTCGCCCAACCGCTCCTCGATCGACTGCTCATCATTGCACCGGCGGCGCCAGGTGGTGGCTGGGACCAGACCGCCCGCGCCATGCAGCACGCCCTCGAGCGCGAAGGCCTGGTCCGCGTCGTTGAGGTGCAGAATGTGGCAGGCGCGGCCGGTACTATCGGACTCGCACAGTTCGTGGACTCGTACCGCGGAAACGGACGCGCCCTGCTCGTCAGCGGCCTGGTCATGCTCGGCGCGATCGTCTGGAACGACTCGCCGGTCTCGATCGAGCAAGTCACTCCCATCGCACGGCTGACCGGTGAGTACGAGGTCGTCGCGGTGGCGGCAGCGTCACCGCACCGCGACATGCGGAGCGTCGCGGACGCGCTTCGGGCCAGGCCGGGTGGCGTGTCGTGGGGCGGCGGCTCCGCGGGCGGAACCGATCACATTCTCGCCGGCCTGATCGGCGCGGCGGCGGGGATCGATCCTCGGCGCGTCAACTACATCGCGTTCTCCGGCGGTGGCGAAGCGGTGGCGGCGCTGCTCGGCGGCAACGTCACGGCGGGCGTGAGCGGCTACAGCGAGTTTGCGCCACACGTCGAATCGGGACGCCTGCGCGCGCTGGCGATCTCGGCCGGGGAACGTATACCGGGGATCGACGTGCCCACACTGCGAGAACAGGGCCTCGACGTCGAGCTCGCGAACTGGCGTGGGGTGCTCGCGCCACCGGCAATTTCGCGCGAGAACAGGACCCGACTCTCCGAGGTCATCGTTCGCCTGGTGAACAGCGCGACGTGGCGGCAAACGCTCATCGACCGTGGCTGGACCGACATCCATCAGGACGATCAGGCGTTCGCGCGATATCTGGAAACCGAGCGCGCCCGAGTTTGGCGCATTGTGACCCGGCTGCGAGGATCTCCATCGCAGCCAGGCGAGGGAACACCGGTGGCGCGGCTGATCTTTCCCGCCGCGGTGTTCGGTGGCGCCCTTCTCGTCATGCTATTGCTGGGTATCCGCGGACCTGGCCGCGCACGTGTACAGCCGGTTCATCATCCGACGAACGGACGCGCCATTGCGCTCGTCGCGATCGGACTCGCTGCGTTCGTCATCCTGCTCGAGCCGCTCGGATTTGTCGTGGCAGCTACCATGCTCTTCCTGGCCGTGACGCGCGCATTTCGTCCACGGGAGGCTGAAGGCTCCACAGCAACCGGCAGATTCTGGCGGCGCCAGGTTTTTTCGGAGCCTGCACTTGCCGCGGTGTTTTCCGCGCTGGTCTACCTGTCCTTCACGCGAGGGCTGGATCTCGCGCTGCCCGCCGGCGCGATCTGGTCATGGATGCGCTGACGGCGCTCCTCGCCGGCTTCGCGGTCGCGTTGACGCCGCAGAACCTGCTCTGGGCGCTGGCGGGCGTGACGCTCGGCACGCTGGTCGGCGTTCTGCCGGGCATCGGCCCGGCACTCACCGTCGCGCTGTTGCTGCCGGTGACGTTCTCGCTCGAGCCGACGGCCGCCTTCATCATGTTTGCCGGCATCTATTACGGTGGCATGTACGGCGGATCCACGACCGCCATCCTGCTGAACACGCCGGGCGAAAGCGCCTCGGTGATGTCCGCGGTCGAGGGTCACCTGATGGCGCGCGCTGGGCGCGGCGGCGCCGCGTTGGCAACCGCCGCAATCGGATCGTTCGTCGCGGGCACGCTCGGGACGGGGGCGCTCACGCTCTGTGCGCCGTTCATGGTCGACATCGCGCTCCGATTCGGCCCGCCTGAGTACTTTGCGCTATCGGTCCTTGCCTTTGCCGCGGTGTCCACCGTGTTGGGGCAGTCAGTACTGAAGGGGCTGACGAGTCTGTTCCTCGGGCTGGTGCTCGGGATGATTGGCATCGACCCGCTGACCGGGGAGTCCAGGCTCACACTCGGGCTGCCACAGCTCCTCGACGGTGTGGACGTCGTCATTGCCGCGGTCGGTTTGTTCGCCGTCGGGGAGGCCCTGCACGCCGCATCGCTGGTAGGCAACCGGAGCGACGAGCTCATCCCCCTGAAAGGATCGTTGTGGATGACGCGCGATGAGTGGTCGCGATCGTGGCGGCCATGGCTGCGTGGCGCAGCGATCGGGTTTCCGCTGGGCGCCATGCCTGCGGGTGGCGCGGAAATCCCGACGTTCCTGTCGTACGGACTCGAGCGCCGGCTCGCGCGAGACCCGGGCCAATTCGGGAAAGGCGCGATCGAAGGCATCGCCGGCCCGGAGGCGGCGAACAATGCCGCGGCCGCGGGCACGCTCGTGCCGCTGCTGACACTGGGGCTGCCGACATCGGCGACCGCGGCCATTCTGCTGGCGGCGTTTCAGCAGTACGGGCTGCAGCCCGGACCGCTGCTGTTCACTCACGAGCCGCAGCTCGTATGGGGCCTCATCGCCAGCCTGTACATCGGCAACA
Organism: Acidobacteriota bacterium; assembly: GCA_020200195.1. GTDB lineage: Bacteria > Acidobacteriota > Vicinamibacteria > Vicinamibacterales > 2-12-FULL-66-21 > JAIVJE01. Next base: position 6,729 of record JAIVJE010000311.1, read on the forward strand.
TCATGCTGCTCGTCTTGAATCTGCCGCTCGTGGGTCTCTGGGTTCGCCTGCTCACGATTCCACGCGCGTACCTGTACGGAGGAATTCTGGTGTTATCGAGCGTGGGTGCGTACAGCGTGAACCGATCCGTCTTCGACGTCGGACTGCTGTACGTGATTGGCGGTGTGGGCTACGCGATGCGCCGGTACGATGTGCCGCTCGCCCCGGCGATCATCGGCCTGATCCTTGGTCCGATGTCGGAACAGCAGTTTCGCCGCGCGCTCGCGGCGGCGGAAGGGTCGCCCGCCATCTTTTTCACTCGCCCGATCGCCGCTGCGCTGCTCGCCCTCGCGGTTGTCGCCGTCGCATCGTCCACACTGACTCCCTGGTACAGGAAACGGTTCGGGCCCGACGGCATCGGCAGACAAGGCCCTGCATGAATATGCGGCAGTGACGACGGTATCCACTCCGCATGGGCCCGGAACACCGCTTGTCATAACCTGATGCAGCACGGGCGCTCCAGCCCACACAACCATACACGCTACAGGAACGTATTTCGGCCGCTAATGGCTGGCGGGGCAACGAGTTCTGACGCGTCTTGACGCATGGCACAGTCGCTGCTTCAGCAATACTCGCCTCCCCAGGCAACGGCTTCCTGCCCTCATTCAAGGAGGGCGCTGTGCCTGTCTGGTTTGCGTCGCTGGTCGTTGCGGCCGTCGAGTGCACCACGCCAACTCCAACCGAGACGGATGACTGCGTTCCGCTCACGACGGCGGTCATCCTGATGGCCGGCCTGAATGGCGCTATGGGCGCGGTCGCGATGCACAATTCTTGCGCGACGCGCGCGCGCCCACTCAGGCGGTGGGCGATGACCGGCGAGTTGACCGCGAAGGTCCTCGTCATAGACGATTCCGCGCCGACGCGCGAGTTCCTCCACACGTGGCTCACGTCCGCCGGATGTCAGGTCATCACCGCGTCGTCTGGGGTAGGGGTCGTACCGCTCGTCGAACGCCAGAAACCGGATCTGGTGTTGCTCGATATCGTGATGCCGGGGATAGACGGTCTTGAAGTGTGCCGCCAGCTGAAAGAGGATGTCGCGACGCGCGATGTGACGGTCATCCTCGTATCGGGTCTGCTGCACCAGGCGAACGTGCGCCGAGCCCGGGAAGTTGGCGCGAACGCGTATATGTGGAAGCCGTTCAATGAGGAGGAATTGCTGTCTGTCGTCTACGCCGCTCTGGATCGACGACGCGGTACCGCACCCGACCCGACGTCACCGGACGCATGAGGTGAGACGTGGATCCGCCTCCTGAATTCGATCCCGACAATTGCCGAGTACTATCAGCAGGCGGCGGAGGAAGATCGCCTCGAACAGGGAGCGTTTCTCCTTGAAGCGCTCCGTACGCGAGAACTGATCCAACGGTACGCGCCGGCGGAACCACCCACGGTTGCAGACATCGGCGGCGCAGCGGGAGCGTATGCGCTCTGGTTGACGGACGCGGGTTACACCGTCCATTTACTCGATCCGGTACCACGTCTTGTCGCCGAAGCGGTGGCGGAGCGCCACCCGTTTCACGGCCGCTTGCTTCATGCGAAGTCGGCGACGCACGGATGACGAATTTTTCGAGTTCTTAGTGGGTCGGAAGCCGTAAACTTCGCCGACTTTCACCACCGGCTGCCTGCGCCCACCTGCAGCAGCCCTGCGTCATCACGTGTGCCACACTGGGACGTGCCGCCAGCTCGAGGCCCGCTGTTCGACGTCGACGTCCCTGCCGGCTTTCAGTATCGCAATGACTTCATCTCCGTCGATGAGGAAACTGCGCTCAGCGAAGCGATCGGGCAAGTCGAGTTCTCAACGTTTGAAATGCGCGGCGTGGTGGCTCGCCGACGTGTGGCATTTTTCGGCAGGTCGTACGACGCCGGCGGCGCCTCGACGCCTCCGGTCCCGCCATTTCTCCTCCCGCTTTGCGACCGGCTTGCGACGTGGGCGAACGTGGATACGGACGCGTTCGCGATGGCGCTGATCAACGAATATCGCCCCGGAGCGCCGATCGGCTGGCACCGTGACGCACCACAGTACGGCATCGTCGCGGGCGTCTCGTTGCTGTCGCCCTGTCGGATGAAGTTGCGGCCCTACGTGCAGCGAGGCTCGACGCCGGGTGGGCGGCGGATCGCGAGTCACGAGATCGCGCTCGAGCGGCGATCGGCATACCTGATGACCGGGGAATCGAGGAACGCCTACGAGCACCACATTCCTGCGGTGGCCACCTTGCGCTACTCGATTACCTTCCGGACGGTGCGGTCCTGAATACACGTATGCGGCTGCCGAACGCGAAACAGCATCTGTGTCTCACTGCCGGATTAGAATCAAGATCTCGCGTTCGAGTCCTGCCGGACGCACCATTATTTGTTTGTTGTTGGAAACAAGTCAGGAACCATTCGGGGAGATTCTCAAAATGACTGTGAACGGAACCAAAACGGTCGTAGCAATCGCGTTCGTCGCTGCCGGCTTCCTTGCGTTGTCGCCGACACCGGGGGCCCAGAAAGCCTCCGCGAGCACCAGCGCAACCAGCGTCCCCTCGTTCCTGGAGGTAAACAGGACCTACACCTTCCGGTGGCAGCCGGGTGATGTCGAACAGTACAAGGTGCTGGAAATCAAAGACGGCTGGATCAAGGGTGAATCACAAACGAAAGACGCGCCGGCGCGGATGGTGCTCTGGGTGAATCCAGCGCAGGCGCTGACAATCAAGCAGGAACCCTGAGGGCCTGCGAGCCTCGGCCGATCCTAGGTGTCTATGTGGTCGAGACTTGCCTTCGTCCTGCTCTTCGTCTGCGCGACAACTGCGTACGCGCAAACTCCCGCGGTCGTGCAAGTGGACGTTCGATTCAATTCCGCGCCAGTGCCTGGTGCGGCAGTGGTGATCAATGCCACGACCCACACGACGACAGCCAGCCACGCCTCTGGAAGCCCTTCGCGGCAACCGCCAGAGATCTGCGTCCTCTGGGGAGCTTCCAGTACGTGGCATTCGCTTGACTCAAACCGCAGGTGTCGCCCGCTCGCGCGGTTGACGAGCCGAATGCGATTCAGGCGGAACTCGCCCGGCAGGCCCCTGAGCCGGCGCAGTTCGGAGCGGTACGTAACGCCGCAGGGTTGACCGAAGACGCGGATAGGTAGTCGAGGCGCTGACTCGTACGCCCCAATCGAATCAATCACTTGAGCAGCGCCACGGCGAGCGCAATCACTGCGACCACGAGCGCCGCGCCGGCGAACGCGAGAGTGTACGTGAGGAGACGCGATGCTGATGCCC
>JAIVJE010000312.1 GCA_020200195.1 Acidobacteriota bacterium
CCGCAGGGACGTCATCGCCGGCGATGCCCGTCATGACGACGTCGGCGTACATGCCGAGCCGCAGATCGCCGCGGGGGTTCGGCACCTCGATGCGCACCTTGGCCGTGCGGGTCTGAGGGCTCACTTGTGGGTCGATGTAGCTGACGCGGCCGCGAAGGCTTTGCCCTGGGTACGCCGACGTGGTGGCCGTGGCTTCACTCCCAACGCGAACTCGGGAGAAGTCCTTTTCGTACACGTCCGCGACGACCCACACGGTTGACAGATCCACGGCGGTGAACAGCTTCGTTGCAGGATCCACGTTGCCCCCGACGTTTGCTGTGCGCTCAGTAACCACACCGTCAATGGGTGCGGGCACGCTGATCATTGCGCTCACCTTGCTACCAGAGGTCAAGGCAGCGAGGGTTGAAGATGGCACGCCGAGCAACTCGAGCTGCGATCGCGCGCTCTGCACGGCGGCCGTTTGCGCAGCATGCTCGGCGTGGATGCGCTCGAGCTCCTGACGGCTGGCCGCACCGATTTCGACGAGCTTTTGCGTTCGCTGCAGTTCACGATCATGGGCGTCCAGCATGGCCCGCGCTGAGACATAGCGCGTCTGCGCCTCCGCGAGCGCAGGACTGTAGATCTGCGCCATCGCCTGGCCGCGCCGAACGCGATCCCCGAGCTCGGCTGATACGCGCGTGATGCGCCCGCCGACCAGCGGCGTCACCGCGATTTGCCGATAGGCATTTGGTTCGACGACTCCTGGCAGGCGAAATCCACCGCCCGTAGACGCGGTCGTGACAGGCGTCACCACGATTCCAGCGCGGTCCACTGCCTCCGGCGAGAGAGGCACGACCACGTCACGTAAAGACGCGGCACTCGGCGCAGAGGGAGCAGCCGCGGCTCCTGGCACGCCTGTCACACCTGCGGACGCGGCCTCGCCTGTGCCCGTGTGCGACATCTCGTTACGACTCGCTGCAGATGTCCGCATCAGCAGATAGGTCGCGCCAGCGCCAATCAGCAGCAGAACGATGCCGACGAGTACCGCCATGCCACGAGGCAATATCAGGCGTGATTCACCGGTCATCGCACACCTCCAACCGCCCGGTTGAGCGCGGTCCGCGCTTCGTACGCTTCCCGCAGCGCCGACGTGTGGGCACGCTCCACATCGAGGAACCGCCGCTGCTCCGCCAGCACGTCGAACACGGAGACGCGGCCGAGTTCGTGGCTTTGGCGAACGACGGTCAGATTCTGCCGCGCTAACGCTTGAGTCCCTCCGCTATATAGTTGCACCGCCTGGCGAGCCCGCTCCTCGCGCACGCGCGCGGCGGCCAGTTCTGTTTCGGCGGAGAGCCGCGCTGCGTCATAGGCGGCGGCGGCACCGGTCCGTTCCGCACGCGCAGCGGCCACTTCTCCTTGATTGCGATTGAGCACGGGAATCGTGACCATCGCGCCGGCTGAGACGTAGTGAAACAGCCCACGCACGAGGGTAAGCCCTCCGTCCGGCGCAAATGCACGTTGAGGGAAGCCGGCGTCCATGCGCATGTAGTTGGCGACGACGCGCACATCGAAGCGGCCTTCCGCCTCCGATCGCTGGATCTTTGCATCCGCAACATCAACCCGTGACAACGCCTCGCGCACGTCCGCTCGCTGCTGGATCGCCGTCGTGTCGAGGACTGGCGGCGCCGTAGAGATCTCCCGCTGCACGAGCCCTTCCAGAGTCTCTCGCACGGCCAACTCCGCATCCGCGCTCATTCCGAGCACCCGCTTCAACTCAAAGACCGCAGCGTCCGACCGTCCGACCTGTAACAGGCGGTCAGACTGCAATCGCCGCAGCTCCACGTCGAGCAGGTCGCGCTCGAGCGGCGGGGTCGCCCCTTCATCGACGCGGGACCGCAGTAAGTCGTGCTGCCCTCGTGTGATCGCAACGAGTTCGTCAAGAATCTCGAGCTCGCGAATGGCGGCGAGCACCTCTCCATAGCGCGTCCGCACCAGGGCCGCGAGTAGCCGCTTGCGATCTGCGACAGCCAGGCGAGTGGTCACCACCTCGCGGTCAGCCACCGCAACGCGCCGACTCTTCCTGAAGAGGTCCAGCGGCCATTCGATCGCCACCATCGTTTGATTGTCGCTGCCGGCAGGCTCCTCTCGCCGCTCGAACGAGACAGACGGATTCGGCCTGAGCGATGCCTGCAGCCGCATGCCTTCCGCTGCATCCACCTGGCTGCGCGCCGCACGAAGCGAGGGCTCCTGCTCGAGCGCGCGCGCTATCGCCTGCTCCAGGGAGAGGCCGTTAGCTGGATCGACATATCCGGCCGCGAGCGGACCAGCTGAGGAAGGCCTCTGAGCCCATACCGGAGCACCGGTCAGAAGCGTCGCAAGGAGCACGCCGAATCGGATTCGCGCCGTCATTGCACGCCTCCTTCGAAGTTCACTGCGCCTTGCCCCGCCGGCCCATCCCATTCGAACGACATTTGCCAGGCGCCGGCCATGCCGAACTCCGCTGTGGCTGCATACCGACCCGCTACACCAGTCGGCGTGACTTGAAGACCACCCGACATGACCATCCCGGGCATCGGCATGTTGGCGCTGGCGCGCACCGTGCCCACATCCAACAAGGTGATGGTGCCCGTTCGTCTGAACTCGATCGTGAACGTGTTGCGCCCCTGACGGAGAGCGCCTGTCGAAGACAACAGCACGACGTCGAGATCGCCGGCACGAACCGTCTGCACCACACCGGCGGCGCCCGATTCCGTCAGCTCCTGGCCGTTTCGACTTGCAAGCCGCCACATCGCCACTGACGCCAGCAGCAGAAGCGCGACGACGCCAAAGACCATCGCCATTCGGCGGTGGGGCACCGGCGCACGCCCAGAGTGCGAGAGCGGCTCATGCTGTAATCCAAGGCGACGCTCTCGAATCCAGAAGAAGATCACTGGCGTGACGATGAGCACATGCACCAGCGACGACACCATCCCACCGAGCACCGGTGTGGCGAGAGGTTTCATCACCTCCGCGCCAACACGGGTGCTCCACATAATCGGCAGAAGGCCCGCGACAACTGTCGACACGGTCATCAACTTCGGGCGGAGCCGCAGCAGCGCACCATCCATGACGGCATCTCGGAGTGCCGCTCTTGTCAGCGCGCCGCCCAGTTCGCGCCGTTTCCGTTCGACCGCTTCGTCCAGGTAGATGACCATCACGACGCCCGTCTGCACCGCGGTACCGAACAGCGCAACGAAGCCAACCCACACGGCGACTGAGAAGTTGTAGCCGAGCAGCCACAGCAGGTACACCCCGCCCGTCAACGCGAATGGCACAGCGAGCAGCACATGAGCGGCTTCGAGGACGGAGTGATACGTGAAGTACAGAAGAACGAAAATCACCAGCAGCACCAGGGGAAGTACGATCTGCAGTCGGGCCCGTGCGCGCTCCTGGTTTTCCCAGCGGCCGCTCCAGCCTACGTAGTAGCCAGCCGGCAGTGCCACGTCCCGGGCGACCGTCGCGCGCGCGTCCTCGACGAACCCTCCGACGTCCCGTCCCTGCACGTTCAGGAGCACAGTTGCGAGCAGCAGGCCATTTTCGGACGAGATCATGGCGGGACCACGGGCATGATCGATTCGGGCCAGTTGCGCCAGCGGAATCTGGGCGCCGTTCGGAGCGGCCACGAGCACAGAGCCGAGAGCCTGCGGATCGGCGCGGAACTGGGGCGCGTAGCGAACTCGCACGGGAAAGCGCTGACGCCCCTCTATCGTCATAGTGAGCGTGGTCTCGCCGACCGCCGTTTCGATGACTTGCTGGATGTCCCCGACGCGAATGCCGTATCGCGCGGCGGCAGCACGATCAACCTCGATGTTGAGGTATTGACCGCTCGTCACCTGCTCGGGATAGACGTTGCTGGCACCGGGTACGCGTCGGACAATGTCCGCGATCTTCCGTGCCAGCTCCTCGAGCACGGCGAGATCCGTGCCGAAGATCTTGACTCCCACTTCAGAGCGGATGCCTGTCGTCAGCATGTCGATCCGGTTGATGATTGGCATCGTCCAGATGTTTGATACGCCGGGCAGCTGCACCGCGCGGCCCATCTCGGCACGCAGACGGTCAAGCGTCGTGCCGGGCCGCCATTGATCCTTGGGCTTCAGGTGGACGATCGTTTCCGTCATGTTCAGCGGCGCAGGATCGGTAGAGGTGTCCGCTCGAGCGACCTTGGCAACCACGTATTCGACTTCCGGGAACTTCATCAACGCAGCGTTTTGGCGCGTGGCAATCTCTGTGTTCTCCTCCAGGGAGATGCTGGGATCCGCAATCGGCATGAACATCAGGTCACCCTCGTTCAGGGCTGGCATGAACTCGCTGCCGATGCCGCGAGCAACCAGCAACGCGCCAAGAAAGAGGACGGCGGCAGCCGTGATCGTGAGGACGCGGTGTGCCAGCGCACTTCGCAGGATCGGTTGGTAAACGCTGCGCAATGCGCGCATGAGGGGATTGGCCTCCTCGGCGTGGAACTTCCCGCCAAGCAGGAGCGTGCAGAGGACGGGAACAAGCGTCACTGAGATCACCGTCGCGGCGAGGACTGCAAAGGTCTTCGTGAACGCGAGGGGATGAAACAGCTTGCCTTCCTGGCCGGTCAACGCAAACACCGGGATGAAGGCGAGGAGGATGATCGCCATCGAGAAGAAGACCGGGCGGCCGACCAGCCGGGTCGAGTCGCGGACGGTCTCCCAGACCCGGTGACGATCGCGAGGGTCCACTCCACGCTGCTCGACGTAGCGGAACGCGTTCTCCGTCACGACGATGCCCGCATCGACGAGGACGCCGATCGCGATCGCGATGCCGGCGAGGCTCATGATGTTGGACGAAATGCCGGCGTAGTACATGCCCAGGAAGGACATGAGGACAGCCAGGGGCAGCGGGATGGTGACAATCAGAATCGACCGGAAGTGCATCAGAAACACGACGTGCGCAAGCGTTACGAGGGCGATCTCTTCGAGGAGCGCCGTGCGCAGCGTGTCGACCGCCTGCTCAATGAGATCCGACCGGTCGTAGAACGGCACGATCGTGACGCCCTGCGGGAGTCCGGGCGCAATCTGAGCGATGCGTGCCTTCACAGCGTCAATCACGTCCTTCGTGTTGACACCGGTCCGCGCGACCACCACGCCACCGACCGCCTCGTTGGTCCCCTTTACGAGCGACGCCACACGGAACGCGTTGCCGACCTGCACGTCGGCAACCTGCTCCACATACACCGGCACGCCATTGGAGGCGCCGACGACGATCTGCTTCACATCGTCAACGGACTCGATCAGCCCGACGCCGCGAACGATCAGCCACGCGCCGTTGGATTCGAGGACGTTGCCTCCGACGTTCAGATTGCTCTCGCGGACGGCAGAAACGACTGCACTCAGAGGCAGGTTGTAGGTGCGGAGGCGGTTTGGGTCGACGTCAATCTGATACTGCTGGACGTGACCGCCGACCGATGCGACTTCCGCGACGCCGGGCACGGCATTGAGCTGGTACCGAACGAACCAATCCTGCAGGGTGCGCAGCTCGCGAAGCGAATGGGTCGGACTCTCGACGGTGTACCAGAACACGTGACCGACACCTGTCGCATCTGGCCCGAGCGTTGGGGTCACGCCTGCCGGCAGGCTCTTCGCGACCAGACTCATTCGTTCCAGCACGCGGGTTCGGGCGAAGTACAGCCCCACGTCATCCTCGAAGACGATGTAAATCATCGAAAACCCGAACGCCGATTGAGAGCGAACGACCCGGACGCCCGCGAGCCCCTGCAGGTTGGTCGTGAGCGGGTAGGTGACCTGGTCTTCGACCTCCTGCGGGCTGTGGCCAGGCCAGTCGGTGAACACGATGACCTGGTTGTCGGACAGGTCGGGGATGGCGTCGATCGGAGTTGCGGTGATTGCCCACCACCCCCATCCGGCGAGCGCGAGGTACAGCGCGATAACGATGAACCGATTGCGAAGTGCGACGTCGATAAGTCGATTGACCATGCTTGGACACTCGTCACGGGTACGCGCGTGCGCGTACGTCTTCAGCGCCCGGACACTCGGTCCGAGCAGACACACGACGACTGTCGTGGGTTAAACGAGGAAGACCGAAAGGAGGAGGTGCGTGGGTACGCGAGCCGGTGTTATGGGCATCGACGCACGCCAGATGTCCGCGTGAGCTTCCGGTCGTGGAATCAACACGGGAACCGGGCTGATCACGACCGCGAGCGTGACGGAGAACGCAAGGTTGGATGGTGAAGGCGCAGAATCGTCCCGCTCAGACGAGGCGCAGCAACTGTCCGCTTCGGCCTGGCTGACGACCCGTTTCGAGCCGTCGCGTGCGGAGTCCGAGTTGTGCATCGGACACGGCCCTTCGTCCGAGCAGCAAGCCATCCGTGCTTCAGCGGTGGGCATCCAGCCTGCGCAGACGCCGGCCTGCCCCGCGACAAGCGCGAGGGCCAAGGACACAGCTGAGAGCCGCCGGCTGAAGTTCAGCACCCTTCTAGCATGCTGGAGCGTTGTCGGGGTGTCAAATCCTGCCGAAATGCCGGGACTTGCGCTTTCGCCTGGCCGTCGCAGGGGCACTCAGGCGGTGGACGTGTCGCACTCAAGGAGATGGTCGATCCCTTGGGCCGATGCTGTGGAGCCCGGTAAGTCGATGGTTTTTCAGGTCGCTGTCGCTTGCGGCGCTGATCACGTTTCGATTTCGCGGTCGCGCCAAGAACGAGGCTATCGAAACGTGGATCGGTGTCCGGGCGTATCGTCAGCTCATTGTCGAGGCGGCTGGGCACAGGAGTTAAGTCTGACCCTCGGGTCCTCAGTGGTGCGACAAACTCCCGCCCAGGAGATGCAAGATGACAAAGAGCAGGAGGGCAGCAATCGCGATGATACCCGCTACGTACACCCACAGTGCTGTATGGGGCGCGGCAGTGCGCGGCGCTTGCGGTCGCGACGCCGCGGGCGAGAACGCTTGACGCTGATCCGGCTGCTTGCCCGTCCCATAAGCGGTCATGCCGAACGGCTTGTAAATGCCCAGCACTGTCGCGACAAGCAAGAGAACCAGGGCCAGGATGGCGTGGACGATCGGCGAGGCGTTTCGCACGACCGACAAATCGACGACAGGATCCGCTGCGACTCCAGCCATCTGTCTGAACGTCCCCATGTAAATCAACAAGATGACGGTCGCAAAAACGGTGATCAGCAGCTTCAAGACAACCCAGTAGTGCCGAAACAGACCCCACGTCGTGCCGAGCGACAGCGCGATTCCGCTGAGCAGCGACGCATGCGCAAGGGGAACGAGGACGAACCAGGCGGCTGGCGCCATCACGAGGTAGGCGCCGCGGACCGTCAGCTCGTCATCGCTGGTGAATCCGATGACGGCCAACGCGAGGAACGCCATGACTGCGCCGACCCAGCCGAGTGAAGACGTGATGTGAGCGGTAAACGTAAATCTGCGCAGACCGGGCGTCATCATCATGCGCGGAGGTCCTACAGTTGGTCGATTGCCTCGAGCGCCTCCCGAACGCGCGGTCGGCAGCTCCGCCTCTCCGAAACTGATCGATGGTTGCGTTCCTGAGCGTTCGATAAAACCAGGGAACTATCCCTTCGTCTGCCGGCGCCTGCTCCGGTCGCGCTACCACTTTCGCAAACGCGTCCTGCAGGATGTCCTCAGCGAGTGCACGGTCCCCGACTCGACGCTCGAGGTACTGGAGAAACGCTCGATGGTTCTCCAGAAGGGTCGCAACCGGCGCCGAACTCTCATCCGTGATCATATCCAATAGTATTTGTCCGGGATTCCGTCCAACGTTATTGCCTTCGTCCGGTCGCAATGCCACCCCTGAAAATGCGACCCACTCGTTTGCCACGAATGGATTCGGTGACCACTCACACACGGTGACATTTCAGAATCGCTCAACGGCCAGCGCGACGGCTATGTAACGCACGCCTTTCCCCAGCGTCGTCCACCCGATGAAACGCCAGACAGACATTCGAGCAGCACCAGCCAATAGCACCAGGACATCACCGATGACCGGTACCCAGGACAGAACCATCGCGGGAGCCCCGTACTTGGCCAGCAGAGCGCTGGCACGCCGCGTTTTCTCGCCATGTGGAGGCGCCATAGAGACGGCCGCCCGGGCCAACCCGTACGTGGTGCAGGCGCCGAGCGTATTGCCTGCTGTCGCCACCAACACAGGAAGGAGCCAGTCGCCGGAATTTCTAATCACGACCGCCAGAGGCACTTCGGACGAGAGCGGGAGAATAGTCGCCGCAGCGAAGCTCCACGCGAACAATACGACGAGACTCAGGAGACCCTCGGCGCGACACGAATCACAATCGCCTGGCCCGCCACGCCAGGCTACGCCCCAGGACGTCGCGCCGGACGGCTCGAAGTGTGTGAATGGCGAATCTTCCAGGCGCCGTCCGCCCCCTTGAGAAGGACGAGCGTCTCGAGCCCGCGTGAATCGAGTTCGCGTTCGCCCATCTTCGCCTTGATCGAATACTCCGATGTCGCGTAGGCCGACTGGCCGCCCGGAAGCATCGTCACCTTGGTATTGCTGTGCGCGAACTGCAGGTTCTCGAAGGTCTTCAGCTCGGGCCCGAGATGCCGATCGCGGTAATCGATCCAGCCGGTGTTGATGCCACCACCCTCGTAAATCGTGACGTCCGGGTGATAGAACGTTGCGAGCTTCTCGAGATCCTTTGCGTTGAACGCCGCGTCGTAGCCTTTGAGCCAGGTCTCGACGGCTGTGGCGTCGCTCTCCGCCTGGTGTGCTCCGCGACTCGCGGCTATGTCCATTGTGGTCACGGCACCTGCGACGGCATGGAAAGGCCCTGCGGGGGCGCGCGTGTACGCCAAGACGCCTGATGCAGCCACGAGTGCGGCGCCGACGACGAACCGCTTACTCATCGTC